>QMME01000067.1 GCA_003647095.1 Deltaproteobacteria bacterium | reverse complement strand
GCCGCCGCGGCCGGCCGGCTGCTGGCCGCCAACACCGCCGGCGCCGTCGCCGGTGCCCTGCTGGTTCCCCTGCTGGCGGTGCCGGGCCTGGGGCTCTCCGCCAGCCTGGTGCTGGAGGCCGTGCTGCTGGCCCTGGCCGGGGCGCTGGCCGGCTGCCGGCAGCGGCGCCCGGTGCGCCTTGCCGCCCTGGCGGTGATAGTTGCTGCCGGGCTGGGACTGCAGGCCGCCGGTCCCCGCTGGGTGCGTCACCTGGGGCAGGTACTTTACTACCACGAGGGGCGTCAGGCCTCGGTGGCGGTGATGCAGTTGCCCGGCGGGCTGCGGCGGCTGTACGTCGATGCCGTGGCCGTGGCCGGCGATGACCTGGCCATGCTGGCCGACCAGTACACCCTGGCTCACCTGCCGCTGTTGCTGCACCCGCGGGCCCGGCGCGTACTCACCGTGGGCTTCGGCTCCGGCTCCACCAGCCGGGCGCTCCTGGCCCATCCCGGACTGCGGGTCGACTGCGTGGAGATCTCCGAGGCCGTGCTCGGGGCGGCCGGCTGGTTTTCCCATCTCAACGGGGGCCTGCCCGGGCGCGGACCGCCGGGATACCGGCTGCTCGTGCAGGATGCCCGCACCCACCTGCTGGGGACGGAGGTACGCTACGACATCATCGTCAACGACTGCACCGACCTGGCCTACCGTTCCGACGCCGCCCTGTACACCAGGGAGTTCTTCACCCTGGTCAGAAGCCGCCTGGCCGCCGGCGGGCTGGCGGCCGCCTGGGTGCCCCTGCGCGGCCAGGAGCCCTTCCGCTCCCTGCGTTCGGTGCTGGGCGCCTTCACCGCGGCCTTCCCCGCCACCTCGCTGTGGGTGTTCGACTCGGCACCGCTGCACTTCGGAATCCTGGTGGGAGGCGCCCGGCCCCGCCGGGTATCCCTGGCCGCCGCCCGGCGCCTGCTGGCCAACGAACAGATACGCCGGCAGCTCGAGCGGGTGGGCCTGGCCGACCCGGCCCGGCTGGCGCTGTCGCGCCACTTCGACGATGCCGCCCTGCGTCACCTGGCCGCCGGGCTGCCGGTCAACTCCGACGACCGGCCGGTGGTGGAATACTGGGCCCCGCTGGAGGAAGGAGGCGACGAATCCGCCTACCGGTTCCTTGAGCTCCAGGCACCCTCCCCGCCCCCGGCCCTGGAGGAAATACCGGCCGGATTGCTGCCGGTACTGGGGCGGCGGGCAGCCCAGCGCCCCTGGCTGCTGGCCGGCAACCGGGCCCGGGTCGCCGGGAAGTCCGCCCGGGCCGACTATTTCCTGGCCGTGGCCCAGCGCCTGGATCCCACCGATCCGCTGGCGGCCCGCCTCACCGGCCTGACCGCCCGGAGGCTGCGCTCCTGGCGCCGGCGGGCCTCGGCCGGCGACGCGGCCGCCTCCCTGCGCCTGGCCGCCGCCCGGCTGGTGCTGGGCCGGCCCCGGCTGTCGCTGAAGTGGAGCGAACCGTTGCTGGCTCGACGGCCGGATGCCCGGGCGGCGTTGCTGGCCGGCTGGGCCCGGCTGGCTCTCGGCCAGCCCGGCCGGGCCCGCCGGCTGCTGGAGCAGGCAATGGGTGCGGGTCCCGAGCTGCAGAAACGGGCCCGGGCCGGGCTGGTTATCGCCTGCCTCCCCGGCGGGGTGGGAAAATGGCTGGCCCTATTGACTTCGGCCGCCCTGTGACTAGTTTTTACGGTGACTTGTAAGCATTACCGCAGGGAGGTTGCTGCCATGGACCAGAAGGAAGAAAAGTCGCCGGCGGGGTTTGTGGTACGCGATCAACGCTGGTGGCTGCGAGACGACGTCGATCTCGACGCCATCGCCGGCGAGCCCCGGCCCGACAAGCCCCATTACGTCGAGGAGCTGGAGCAGCGCCTAGAGGACAAGGACCGGCAGCTGCGGGAATACATCCAGGCCCACAAGGCCTCGCTGGCCGACATGGAAGGCACCCGCAAGCGCCTGGAAGGCGAGATCGAGCGGCGCCTGGAGGTGCAGCGGGCCCGGCTGGCGGAACCGTTCGTGGAGGTGCTCGACAACCTGGAGCGGCTGCACCAGGCCTGCCGGAGCGACGCCCCCGCCGCCGAGCTGGCGCAGGGCATCGAGCTGGTGCTGCGCCAACTCGACGATTCGCTGAAGAAGATCGGCCTGGAGAGAATACCAACCAGCGGCCAGCGCTTCGATCCCAACACCATGGAAGCGCTGATGACCGAGCAGGTGGAAAAGGAACGTGAAGGTATGGTAGTGGACGAGCTGCGCCCCGGCTACACCCTGGCCGGACAGCTGGTGCGGCCGGCCGGGGTGCGCGTGGGCGTGGCGGAGTGAGCCAATCCCGGCCGAACCCCGCGGGCGGACGAGAACGTGGAAAAGGACTACTACGAGATACTGGGTGTCGGCCGTGACGCCTCCGATGCGGAGATAAAGAAGGCCTATCGCCGCCTGGCGGTCAAGTATCATCCCGATCGCAACCAGGGCAGCCCCGAGGCCGAGGAACGCTTCAAGGAGCTGGCCGAGGCCTACGGGGTACTGAGCGATCCCCAGAAGCGCCAGCTCTACGACCAGTTCGGCAGGGAGGGGCTGCGCGGGGCCGGTTTCTCGCCGGGGTTCTCCTCGGTGGACGACATCTTCTCCTCCTTCGGCAGCATCTTCGAGGAATTCTTCGGCTTTTCCTTCGGGGGCCGGCCGGGTCGTTCCTCCCCGGGAGCACGCCGCGGGGCCGACCTGCGTCACGATCTGACCATCACCTTCAAGGAGGCCGTGCTCGGCTGCGAGCGGAAGCTGACCCTGGATCATCCGGCGCCCTGCCCCGTCTGCCAGGGCTCCGGGGCCGAACCGGGCAGTGCCCGCAAGACCTGCTTCCAGTGCGGCGGGCGCGGGCAGCTGATCCAGTCGCAGGGATTCTTCACCATCACCACCACCTGTCCCACCTGCGGCGGCGAGGGCAACCTGGCGGAGACGCCCTGCCACGAATGCCGGGGCAGCGGCCAGGTGCAGAGCCAGCGCCAGGTCTCGGTGACCATTCCCGCCGGGGTGGACGACGGCACCCGCATGCGCCTGGCCGGCAAGGGAGAACCCGGCACCCGGGGCGGGCCGCCGGGGGACCTGTACCTGTTTCTGCACGTCGAGCCCGACGAGCGTTTCCTGCGCGACGGCGACGACCTGCACACCGAGGTCACCATCGATTTCTCCCAGGCGGCGCTGGGCACCACGGTGGAGGTGCCGCTCATCGAGGGCAGCCGGCAGCTGGACATTCGCCGCGGCACCCAGCCCGGCGACGTCATCGTCCTGCGCGGCGAGGGAGTGGCCCGCCTGCGCGGCTACGGCCGCGGTGATCTGCAGGTACACGTACGGGTCACCATTCCCCGCAAGCTCAACGCCGAGCAGGAGAGCCTGCTGCGCCAGTACGCCGAGGTCAGCGGCTCCCAGGTGGCCGGGAAAAAGAAGGGCCTGTTCGGCCGCAAGCGTTGACGCACCCGGGCCCTACTCCACCAGTTCCCCGGGATTCTTGTAGAGTCGCTCGCAGTAATGACAGCGTACCGCGGGGTGCGGAGGCTCGCCTTCCAGGTGAAAGACGGTGGTCACCTCCTCGACATTGGTGATGCACTTGGGGTTGGGACAGCGCAGCAGGCCGTGGAACTCGCGGGGAATGTGAATGGGGCGCTTCTCCACCACCCGCCCCTGCTCGATGATGTTGATGGTGGCGGTGGGAGCCACCAGGGCCAGCCGGTCGGTCACCGACTCGGTGAGCTTGAGGTTCTCCACCTTGACGATGTCCTTGCTGCCGAGCTTGGCACTCTTGAAGTTGATGCCGATGGTGAGGATGCCCTCCTGCTTCACTCCCAGGATCTCCACCACCTTGAGAGCCAGCGGACTGGGGATGTGATCGATGACCGTACCCCTGTCGATGGCGTATACCTTGCGGGCCCTGTCCTCCGTCATGATATCGTCCCCGTGACCAGACCCAGCAAGGCTTGCCGGGTGGGAATGCCGTTGTGGGCCTGGCGGAAGTAAATGGCATTGCCGCCGGAGTCCACCTCCGGCTTGATCTCGTCCACCCGGGGCAGGGGGTGCATCACCCGGCACTGGCCGCCCAGGGCGGACAGTTCCCGGTGTCCCAGGCGGTAGGCGCCGGCCACCCGCTCGTATTCCTGGAAATCGGCAAAGCGCTCCTTCTGGATACGGGTGACGTAGAGGACATCGAGCGCTCCTTGCACCTGGTCGATCTCTTCCACCTCCTGGAAGGCGGTGCCGCCCTGGCGCAGCTCCTCGATGATGCCCTCGGGCATGCGCAGCGACGGCGGGGAGATGAACACCTGCTCGACCTCGAACAGGCTCAGGGCCTTGGCCAGCGAGTGCACGGTGCGCCCGTACTTGAGATCCCCCAGCATGCCCACCTTCAGGCCATCCAGGCGCCCGAACTCCTCGTGGATGGTGAACAGGTCGAGGAAGGTCTGGGTGGGATGCTGGTTGGCCCCGTCACCGGCGTTGATGACCGGCACCCCGGCCACCTCGGACGCCAGCCGGGCCGCGCCCTCCACCGGGTGCCGCATGGCGATGACGTCGCAGTAGCCGGTTACGGTGCGGATGGTGTCGGCCAGGGACTCGCCCTTCTTGGTCGAGCTCACCCCGGCGTCGGCGAACCCCACCACCCGCCCCCCCATGGAGACCATGGCCGCATCGAAGGAAAGCCGGGTGCGCGTGGAGGGCTCGAAAAACAACGAGGCCAGCACCTTGCCGCTGAGCGCGTCGTGCCAGCGTCCTTGCTTGACCTCGAGCGCCTTGCCCACCACGAATTCGATCTCCTCGCGGGAAAAGTCGCGGATGGAGATGATGGAACGTTGGTTGAATTCCACGGCTCGCACCTCCTGGAAACGATCAGCCGCGCAGTATAGGGGGACGGCCGGCGGCGGGCAACAGTTTATTCTCGCCCACCGGGCTGGTAGGGAGCCGGGTCGCTCAGGCCGGCGCGCCGGAACCCCTCCAGGCGCAGCCGGCAGGCGGGACAGCGGCCGCAGGCCCGGCCGGCGGAGTCGGGATCGTAGCAGGTGTGGGTAAGGGCGAAGTCCACCCCCAGGCGGCTGCCCAGGCGAATGATTCCCGGCTTGTCGAGATCGAGCAGCGGCGCCCTGATCTCGATCTGCCGGCCCTCGCTGCCGGCCCGGGTGCCGGCCCGGGCCGCCTGGCGAAAGGCCTCGAGAAACTCGCCCCGGCAGTCGGGGTAGCCGCTGTAGTCCACCTGGTTGACCCCGATGTAGACCGCCCGGGCCCCGAGCACCTCGGCCCAGGCCACGGCCAGGGAAAGAAACACCAGGTTGCGGGCGGGCACGTAGGTAACCGGTATTCCCTCGGCGGGTCGCCGTGGCACCGGCATGTCACCGGTCAGCGCCGAGCCGCCGACTCGGTCCAGTTCCACCCGCATGACCAGGTGTTCGCTGGCCCCCAGGCTGGCGGCGATGCCGGCCGCCGCCTGCAGCTCCCGGTGGTGTCGCTGGCCGTAGTCGATGGTGAGGGCGTGGCAGCTCAACCCCTCGGAGCACGCCACCGCCAGGCAGGTGGCGGAATCCATGCCGCCGCTGAGCAGCACCACCGCTTCTCGTGGCCCTGTCTTTTGCTCGCTCAACCGCACCTCCTCCGCAACGGGCAACGGCTTGAATAACATATACTTGCCGGCGAGGCAGGGGCAAGGGGCAAATACCATGTAGGACAATGTAGTCATTTTTTTTGACATGTATATAAATGTAGGATAAAGTGGTTACACAAGGAGGGAAGGCATGAAAAAGACCCCGATTGCCAGGCTGAGGTTGGTCAGACGCCCTGCCCGGGAGAGGCGAAGTTCCGAGCGCGATCGTCGCCTGCTCGAGGGCACCATCAAGTACCAGGGGCGGTTCTTCCCGGTGGAGATCCTCGACCTTTCGGAAAACGGAGCCTTCCTCAGCGCCCCGGTGCTGCCCGAATGGTCGGACAGCGTCACCCTGGTGGTCTGCCTGCCCGACGGCGTGAACTCGGTGATGGTCTCCGGCCGGGTGAGGCGTTTCGGCCTGGGCAGCCGCAGCCAGGGTTGCAGCGGTGGCTTCGGGGTGCAGTTCACCCGCTTTTTCACCCGTGCCGGCCAGGAATCGCTGCACCGGCACCTGGTCGCCTGACTGCCCTGCAGGAACGACCCGCGCCGGCCGAACTCCTGTGGAAACCGCGGCCGGAGTGGAAAACCGCACCTACAGTTGCAGATCGAATACGCTGCCCTGCTGCAGGTAGACCGGGGCGTTCCAGGTACGCAACAGCCGCTGCTGGTCGTCCAGTCCTTCCAGGTAGAAGTGGTACAGTTCCAGGTCCACCGGGGCCGGCAGGTTGGAGATCACCAGGGGGAAGGGATCGGGGCGCAGTTGGGGATCATAGGCCACGTAGTAGGCCCTGACCGGAGTGGCTTCCCCGTCCTTGATTACCCGGAACTGCAGGATGCTGATGCCACCCACAACCCCCCAGTCGCCGGGCTGGTAGGCGATGAGGGTGCCCTGGGAAACACCCGGCCGGCGGTACAGGGAAATGGTGACCTCCTGGATGGGCGCTCCCGCGGAGACCGAGAATTCGTTACTGACCACCTCGCTGAGCAGGCCCCGATCCTCGGTGCTGGAGTCGGAAAAACTCATCTCCACGGTGTATCCGGATCCGGGAGGCAGGCCGGGATAGCGGCACTCTCCCCCGATACGACACTGCAAGGTCTCCTTGTCGAAAAAGACGGCGAACTCGTCGAAGACGGGCCCCGGTTGCAGGTCGTTGTTCTGCACCCGCACCCGCAGGTGGCCGGCTCCCAGGCAGGGATGCGAGGCGTCTTCCTCGATGCGCAGCCACACCTCGGTGTCGGCCGGGCCGCAGGCCGCCAGCAGCATCCCGGCCAGGAGAAAAAACAGCATTGCCCTTGTCGCCCGGTTCATGGTCAGTCGCTCTTTTGCGGTTGTATCTCCACGAACAGCTCGCCCTCGTCGATGTCGAAGGCCTCCGCCTGCCAGGTGGCCACCGGGGCGCCGCCCCGGCGACCCACGACAAGGATGCGGTTGTCCAGGCGGGGCAGCAGGTTGGAGATCACCAGCGGCCCGCTGCTCCAGCCCGCGGCCGGGTTGCGCCGAAAGGCCCCGTTTATCGAATCGGCGGTGCCGTAGTTGAGATTGAACGACAGCTCGTCCAGCGGCTCGGCTTCGGCCAGGCCGGGCAACCCGGCAATCACCAGGCTGGAGCTGGCGTAGGTGCCGGACACCGGCTCGCGCTCCAGGACCAGTTCACCCAGGCTGCCGCTGCTTACCATGTCGTTGCCGATGACACCGGTCTGGGCCATGGACAGGCGGCGTTTTTCCGTGGAATCGAATCCCTCGACCAGCACCCACATCTTTCCCGTCAACGGCAGGCCGGGCAACTCCGCCGGCAGGCCGGCCGGCAGGTTGCAGGTGCCATCGGGATTGTAGAAGACGCCGAACAGGTCGATGCCCACGCCCTCCACCTCGTTGCGAAAGGCGGTCACCCGCAGCCGGCGCATGCCCGCACAGGGCAGGTGCTCGGCTCCCTCCAACAGCGTCAGCACGGCGGTGTGGCTTTCGCCGCCACAGCCCGACAACCAGAACCCGGTTGCCAGTATCACGACCGCGGCCTTCATGGTTCACCGGGGCTGGACCACCAGGGTCCAGGTCGCCTCGGGGCGGGTGAGCCATACCGCCAGGCCGGCTCCGGCCCCGGCCACGGCCACCCCCACCGCCGTCCAGAACCACCAGCTGCGGTACCAGGCCGGTCCACCTTCCCCCCGGCCGTGGCCGCCGTCCGGCTGCCGGGGCGGCGGGCGGACGGGCGTGGCCGGACCCGGGGCGACCGGCATTACCGGTTCGCCCAGGCCGGTTGCCAGGCCCGAGGCCGTGGCGCGCTTGAGCGCCTCCATGGTGGTGGCCACTCCCAGCAGCTTGGCATCGTAGCGGCTGCGGTCGGGGCCCAGGTTGAACAGGCGCGCCCGGGTGACCGTCTCGGGCCGGACCACGAATATGCGAAATCCCAGGTGCAGGTTCCTGCCCTGGCGGCTAAGCGACACCAGGATTACCGCGTCGGACTGGTAGAAGCCGGCCAGCAGGCGCAACACCGCCAGCTGCGCCTCGTCGAGCTGCTCGGCGGCGATGGCCTTGGACATGAGATCCAGCGGGGGATCGCCGCTCCAGCGGGGCACCAGCAACGCCCGCACCTGCCCGGGAGCCGGGCCTTCCGGCAACACCAGTGTCCAGGGGGAATAGTCCTCCAGCTCCAGCCGCAGGTACTGGGGCCCGGGCGGCAACTCCAGCCGCAGGGGAGTCTGTCCGCGCGGCACACCGTTGACCACCACCCGTGCCCCGGCCGGCCGGGAGACGATCTCCACCGGGTAGCGCCGGCCTGCCAGCACCCGGCGGCGCACCCGCTCGAAGGCCTGTACCTGGTCCGGGGGAAAATCGTCGGGGCTCAGGCGAAAATCCGCGTTCAGCTCCACCAGCCGCCGGAAACGTTCGGCCGCCTGGCGAGCCTGTCCCTGGGCCAGCCGGGCCAGGCCGGAGAACAGGTAGAGATCATCCAGGGGCTGGCTGTCGGACACCTCCGGCCCGCAGGTGTCCAGCAGGGCATCCGCCTGGCGTGCCAGCTTCAGGGCCCGGTCCACCTGCAGCAGCTTGTAGGACTTCTTGATTCCCTCCACCAGGGCCAGGAAGCGGCTGCGCTGCTCCTCGACGCCGCTGCCCACCTCTCCCCAGACAGCCCGGCCCACGGCCCGGCCGCCGACCACCCGGGCCCGGTAGAGCCGGCGTATGTGCCGCGCCAGCATGGCGTAGATGCTATCGGCCACCGGCGGCGTCACCTGCCGGGCCGGCAGGGGAATCACCGTCACCGACAGGCGGGCCCCGCCGGCAAAGGCGACGGCGGGCAGGGCCAGCAGGATGATCAGGCTCATCCGCAGAGGCACAGATCGCATGGCATCAACTCCAGGGAGCCATCATAGCGGCCGGGCCTGCCGGGATCAAGAATGTCGCTAGTCGGCGCCGCTGGGGATGTTGTACTTGCGGCACAGGTTGCGCAGGTAGTTGCGGGCCAGGCCGGCCTTGCGGGCGGCCCGGGACAGGTTGCCGGAGCACTCGTCGAGCAGCGCCGACACGTACTGGCGCTCGAAGCGCTGCAGCAACCGCGCCTTGGCCTCCTTGTAGGGCAGGCGCGGATCTATCACCAGGCCCGAGCCCACGTCCCCGCGCCCGCTGTCCAGGTCGAGATCGGACGCCTTGATCAGCTTGTCGTCGGCCAGCTGGGCGGCGCGCTCGAGCACGTTGCGCAACTGGCGCACGTTGCCGGGCCAGGAGTGACGCTGCAGCAGGGCCACCGCCTCGGCCTGCAGCCGGAACGGCTGCAGGCCGCCGTCGGGCCACACCTCCGTCAGCTCGGCCAGGAAGTTCTTGGCCAGCAGGGGGATGTCCTCGGGCCGGTCACGCAGCGGGGGCACCTCCACCTCCACCACCGACAGCCGGTAAAACAGGTCCTCCCGGAACAACCCCTGGTCCACCATGCGTCGCAGGTCGCGGTGGGTGGCGGCGACGATGCGCACGTCCACCTCGAGCGGCTGCACCCCCCCCACCCGCTGCACCTGCTGCTGCTCCAGCGCGCGCAGCAACTTCGGCTGCAGGGCCAGATCCAGCTCGCCCACCTCGTCTATGAACAGGGTGCCGCCGTCGGCCTCCTCGAACACCCCCCGGCGCGAGCTCTCGGCACCGGTGAAGGCGCCCTTCTCGTGCCCGAACAGGGTGGACTCGATGATGTCCCGGGGCACGGCGGCGCAGTCCAGCACGATGAAGGGCCGGCGCTTGCGCAGGGAATAGGAATGCAGGGCCGAGGCCAGCAGCTCCTTGCCGGTTCCCGTCTCGCCCTGTAGCAGCACCGGCAGGTTGGAGTTGGCCACCTTCTCCAGCACGGCAAAGACCTCGCGCATGGCTATCGAGCGCCCCAGCGCCTGGCCGAAGCGATCGCGTGAAGACAGGGGAATCTTCACCAGGGTATTGAGGGAGCCGAAGCGAATCAGGTTGTTGCCCACCTGGAACTCGCTGCCCGGCCGCAGGAACACCTCGCGAATGCGGTGCCCGAGCATGAACAGGCCGTTGGTGCTGTCCAGGTCGCGCAGCAGGTGCCCGCGGGAATCGGTAAGCAACTCGCAGTGCAGTCCCGACACGGCGGCGTCCTCGAGAGCCAGGTCGCACACCCCCGAGCGGCCCATGGTCACGCGACCCTTCTCGATCAGCAACTCCTTGCCGGCATCCACGCCCTTGACCACCAGCAGGCGGCTGGCTCGCAGCAGCTTGTAGTCCTTCTTGTCCGACAGAAAGACGGTGCGCCGGGTGACGTCCACCGGCAGGCGGGGAAATTCCTTGGTGGGGTCCTCGCTCATGGGGGGATTCTACCAGACGAAGCGCAGATCCGCACCGGACCTGGCCCTTATCTTCTGGCGCTTGATCAGCTTGCCGGTACGATCTCTCAGCTCGATGGTGTGGCGTCCGGGAGCAACCTTGTACTTGATCAGCGGCGTGGTACGGATCATCTTGCCGTCGATGTAGACGTTGGCCCAGCCGTCGGTCAGGCCCACGGTAACGGTCGCCGGCTCCCCCCGGGACGCGGCCACCTGGCTGCGCCGCTTCTTCCGCCGGGGCCGGGAGCGGCGCCTCTTGCTGGAGGAGCGATTCTTGCGAACCTTGCTCCTGCCGCTGCGAACCCGCGGCCTGGTGCTGCGCGGTTTGCTCTTGGCCACGACGGGCTTGCCAGCGGTGTCGCTCGCCGCGGGACGCTCGGCCGGGGGCGGCTTGGGCGTGCTCGTGGCCGGCGTGGTCGCGGCCTCCGTTCCGGCGGCGGCCGCGGGTTCTTTCTCCTGCCGCTCCGGTTGCTTTTCCTTCCTGTCGGCAACGGTATCGACCACCGGCTCCGGCCTGGCGGACACGCTGGCGGTGGCCGGCCGGGGGGAGACCCGCGGAAGCTTGCGGGTAGCGGTCAGGTCGGCCGCATCCTTGGCCGGCGCGGCCGGTTCTTCCTTCTGGTAGGCGAAATAGGCGATCAGCCCGCCACCCAGAACCGCCACCAGCAACACCACGAAGAGCTTGCCGAAGGGAAAGCCCTTTTCCTCCCCGGCCAACAGCAGGGCGCTTTTTTCGGTGGCCGAGACCAGCGGGGCGCCCTGGCGCCCGTCTTCCGACAGGGTGGAACGATCCTTTTCGAAATCGTATTCCAGCAGGGGGTGTTCACCGGTTCGGGGACCGGTAACGGAGCTGTCGCTGACATCGAACAGGTGGGCCCGGCCACGCCGGTCGGTGGTGGCGTTCAGCTCCCCTTCCCGCAGGGTGTCCTCGATGGCCGGTCCCGCCACCTCGCGGATGGGCGGTCGGCCGGTGGCGGAAGAAACGGAGAAATCTCCAGCCACCTTCTCGAACAGCTTCTGATCGGGCCGGGACATCTTGGCCGTCTCCAGGTACTCCTCGTCGCCGACCGGAAACTGCTCGATCTCTTCCACGGAGATGACATCGTCGTCGCTGACCACCAGCGGCCCCGGCGACGGCGGTTGCTCGACCGGTTGCCATCCCGGTGGCTGGGGAAGTTCCACCTCGCGGGTCTCGGCGACGGTGTCCACGTCGTCTTCTTCGTCGTCGTCTTCCACCACCGGGGCCTGTTGCTGGCCCGGGGCCGAGGGGGTCTTGTGCAGCACCACCGTGTCCGGACCGATCTGGTCCTCGGTCAGGCGCGCGAAGCGGCGTGCCTCCGAGCGCAGCCGCTGCACCATGTCCGCCTCCTCGGCGAAATCCTCTCCTTCCTGGGCCAGTTGCTCGGAGAAAATCTCGCGCATGAACCCGGCCAGCCAGGAGGTGGAATAGTGCAGGTTGCGGCTGAACATGAACTGCTCCAGCTGGTCGCGGAACTCGGCGGCCGACTCGTAGCGATCCTGGGGATTCTTCTCCAGGGCGCGCAGGAGAATGTCCTCGAGTTCCCGCGGAATCGAGGGGTCGATCTGCCGCGGGGGCACGAATTCCGTCTCGCGGACCTTCTCCAGCACCCCCAGGTCGCTCTCGGCGTGGAACATCTTGCTCTGAGTCAACAGCTCATAAAAGCAGATGGCCAGGGAAAACAAGTCGGAACGGTGATCCAGGTGCAGACCGTGGGCCTGCTCGGGAGACATGTAGGAATACTTGCCCTTGAGCACTCCCCCGGTGGTGTGCACGGTGCTGGAGGTGGCCTTGGCAATGCCGAAATCCACCAGCTTCACCTCCCCCTCGTAGGAGACGATGATGTTGTGGGGCGACATGTCGCGGTGGATCAGGCCCAGGGGATTGCCGTAGGCGTCACTGAGGCGATGGGCATAGTCCAGCCCGTTGAGCACCTCGATGAACACGTGGCAGGCCATCTCTATGGGTGCCGAGAGGTTGCGCTCGCGCAGAATGCGGATGATGTCGGCGATGTCCTTGCCGTGCACGTACTCCATGGAGATGAAGTAGAGCTTGTCGATACAGCCGAAATCGTAGATCTGCACGATGTTGGCATGGTTCAGGTTGGCCGCCAGCTTGGCCTCGTTGATGAACATCTCCACGAACTGGGCATCGGCGGACAGGTGGGGCAGCATGCGCTTGACCGCCGCCAGCTTCTCGAACCCCTCGGCGCCGAAGGCCTTGGCCCGGAACACCTCGGCCATGCCACCTATGGCGATGCGCTTGAGTAGCACGTATTTTCCGAAGGTTGTGGGTCTGAACACCATGCAACATCCCGTCTAGAGCAGGTTTTCGAATTGTAGGCCAGGCCCGCGGCCCGGTCAAATTACCCGGACCGGCCTACACCTGCCGTCGTTTCCCCCGTCTATACATTCCTATGACGTTTACGGGCCACCGTCGGTCTGTCTCCAGCCCCCGCTCAGAAGCTATGTCCCTCGAGCAACAGGTCGGCCCGGGCCCCGGCCCGCGACACCAGCACTTCCAGCAGCCGCAGCTCCAGCGCCGGCACCGGCTCCTCGCCGGCATCGGCATACAGTACCCAGCGATCGCGCGGAGTTACGTACACCGGGACCACGACTATCTCCGGGGGATGCCCGCCCAGCACGCGGTAGAAGCGGCGCACCAGCTCCGCCTGCCGGGGCGGACCGCGATAGCTGTCCAGCTCGAGATCCAGGCCGGTGAGCTGTTGCAGGAAATCCCGGGGCAGCTCAATGGTCAGCAGCTTGACCTCTTCCAGGCCCATGCCCCGGGAGGCGAACCCGTACAGGGTGTCGGCGCGTTCCCACAGCAGCAGCACCCGCGGAATCATGTTGGCCACCATCTCCACCAGTACCCCGGCCACCTCCTCCACCGAGCGCGCCGCCCGGAGGACGTCGATTATCTCGCCCACGGGGATGAAACGCCGGGAGGAGTCCTCCGGCGGCGGGCGCCGCTGGCGCAGGCGCTGCTCCTCGCGCCGGGCCAGCTCCTGAAGCGGTACCACCGCCGTCTTCTCCTTGTCGTAGCCGGTGGCCCGGGAAAAAGAAATCTCCGCCTGCACCAGGCGCCGGTACGATTCCGTGCCCACCGTCTCGCTGGTCTTGTCGTCCCAGTCCTGTTTCACTGACACGCGTCTCCCACGCCGTTGCCGTCACTGTCTTCCTGGCCGGGGTTGGCCACCAACGGGCAGTTGTCGTCGCAAGCGCTGGTGGCCCCGGCGGTGCAGGGATTGTCGCCCGCGGTGCCGGAGCCGTCGCCGTCGTCGAGTATGCCATCATCATCGTCGTCGTCGTCACAGACATCACCCTGGCCGTCGGAGTCGCTGTCGGTCTGCCCGGGGTTGACATCGGCCGGGCAATTGTCGTTGCAGTCGGCAACGCCGTCGCCGTCGCCGTCGCTGTCGGCCACCCCGCAGCCGCAGGCACCCGGTTCGGTCTTGCCGGGATCGGCCGGGCAGTTGTCGTTGCAGTCGGGGGTGCCGTCGT
>QMME01000066.1 GCA_003647095.1 Deltaproteobacteria bacterium | reverse complement strand
GGCCGAGCTGGACGGAGACGGCGACATCGTGAGCGTTTTCGTGTACGCCACCCGTCCCAACGTGCCCGATCTCATGTACTCCTGCAAGGACCCGGCGGCGCCCGTGGCTCCCTGTGACCCCGGCGCCCCCTGGCGGGCCTACCGCGTCGTCTCCGACCACCTGGGCTCGGTGCGCCTGGTGGTGTCTCTCGATGATGCCACCTTCGGCGAGGTGGTGCAGAGGACGGACTACGACGAGTACGGCGTGGTCCTCACCGACACCGCCCCGGGGTTCCAGCCGTTCGGGTTCGCGGGAGGAGTTTACGATGTCGTTACAAGCATCACACGTTTTGGTGTACGTGACTACGAACCATTTATCGCCAAATGGTTTAACAAAGATCAATTCTTGTTCATAATAGGAGCATTGTCAACATACATATATTCTAATAACGATCCAGTAAATAAATTTGATCTTTTTGGCCTTCAGCAATACTATCCACTGAAACCATCTGGCGTTACTATTTTTTCTTTTGCCGGCTTTGAATTTAAGCTTACATTTACGCCGGCTTATGAACCTATTGATCCTTCTGCAATGTCTGGATGGCGAGAAAATAAATATATGAACTTTCTTTCCGATATGCCATGTTATAATGACCCCAAGAAAATACCAGCCATATACACTCCCTTCAAGCTCCCAGAACTCAAATTGGGTAACATTAAGGAGAGTCTAAATAAATACTTTACTAGCCTCAAGACAATAGATATCAGTTTTCCAGATCTGACACTAAAGGGCAAATTATAATCATGAAAGCATTTGGCAACCAATATATTATCATATCATTTCTTGTTATATCTAACTTCAGTTGTTCAAGTGGTTGGAAATACTTTTACGATGAATCACATTCTGACCTTTTCGCTGGAAAGATATATAGCGCTATCAACAAGGCCCAAATGGCCCATTATACAGCAATAGAGTCCATGGGGAACTATACCAAGACCGGCTTGTATCTGGCCTATCTTTATTTTCTTATCGACAAAGATATGGATTCTATATATATTCTAAGGAATATGCTTAGCATTGGAGAAAAAGATAAACTGCAAGATGTTCATGTAGCCCTCTCAAGATACTATATATCTATGTATCATTTCAAGACAGCTCGATATCACTTGTCTCGTTCTGGCTGCGGAAGTAGAGATACACATCGCTGTACAGAAATGAGGATATATGACAGCATGTACCATGGCAGTTATAAGCATTTACTCACGATGATAATGGAACTAGAACGCGACAAGAGATATCTTGATAATCTATACAACGATGACTACATCGGCTATATAAACTATCATATACTAATATCATCTATCATGCGTGATGTTGGAAATTATCGAAAATCGGCAACGTACCTGGAAAGAGTTAGGGACGACGTAGCTAAGAGGTTGGGAGAAAGGAATGTTTTTTATGCGGACATCTTGCGTAACCAAGCAATACAATGTTTTCTAGATGGCAATTACGATGAAGTAATAGAAAAATGTAAGAGAAGTAAATGGATATACTTGCACAATACAGATATTGAAAACTACGGAATCTATTTTTGCGATATTTATGCCGAAGCGGCAAGAGCAATTAAGGAACACAGAAGTATGGATAAGCAGTATATATACGAGGCAATAAAATATCTTAAAGGCATTTATGAAAGGGATGTTCCAGAAATTGCCAACCTACTAGTGCTTGAAGCTAGCATAGAGAATACAAGGAATAACTATAGTAAAGCAATAATGCTTTTGAATAGGGCTGAAAGAATATACAGGAATATGGATCTAGATGGTCATATAGCCTATGGACTTATCAAGCGTAGCATGGGGGTGGCGTTAATAAACAGCGGGAAAGTAAATCGTGGAATAAAATGTCTTGCTGAGGCGAAAGATATTATAAGGAAAAGCCTTGGTGTAGAGAATGAACATTATATAAACACAATGTTTAAATTGGCATGGATATACTCTTATACTCATATGTACAAGAAAGCAGAAGAGACGATATTAGAGATTAAGAATAATAATTACTACAAGATGAGTGATGAGAAAAGAAAAGTGGAGCTTGTTGAAGTAAGATGTCAGTTGTCTACAACCAGAGGAAATCTTAAAAATGCTGAAAAGCTATGCGAGGAAGCGCTGAAGAGGAAGATGGAATACTATTCAAAAGATGATAGTGAAGTTGCAAAGGCCATTGTGAGAATGGCAATTGTGGAGAGCAAGATGGGAAAGGATGAAAGAGCGATAGGATTATTTAAAAAGGCGTTAGATATATACAAAAATAACATGAGAGAATACAGGCAGGTAATTGTAGAGGTACTAAATATGCTTTCATATGTCTATGAACGTAGAGGCATGCCAGGGAAGGCGGTTGAGCTAGAATATGAGATAAGGAGTATTGAAAAAAATGTAAAATTACAGTAGTTGTGTAGTGCTCCCAACAAGTCAAGCCACCTTTTGGAGTTGTTGAACCCGGTGTTGATGCCCCCTCTCTGCCAATGATCGTGGGACACTCGCCTTCGCCGAAAATAGTGTATACCCCATTGTTGCAAAAAAATCGCGGTTCGAACGACCATATTATAAATAATTCTCGAGCTACAGGGTGAAAGCGATCATAATCGAGGCCGGAAAATGGGGGTGTAAAATTCATATTTATAAATTGACCGGTTATAGCCGTTGCAAAAGTTATACGGTTGGCAACTTGCCGGGTGTCACAGGACGTGGTCCACTGGGTCTTAATGGACGCGAAGTTTTACGATCCTGGGCGAGGCCGGGATACGTCGATGGTAAGACATCCTCCGACAGCAGATGCTGGACATGGAGGGTATCGGAGATGCCGCGCCAGGGTATCCATGGGCATATTGAGGGGGGAGCGGGAGAGCGAAGAACTTGGCTGGGATCTGGAGAGCATGATCAAATAACAAAACTAACGAAACAACGTCCCCTTTTCTCCCCGTTCTCTCACTCGGTGACCGTCAGGTCGATGCTCAGGGCATCACCGGTCAGCCCCACCAGGGCCACCAGGCTGACCCGGCCCGGGGCCAGGGCCTGGTAGACCGGCCCCTCGACCGGCGGCTGCGCCGCGGTCTCGGGCCACGGCCGTACCACCCCCTGCGGACCCACCACCGACCACTGCACGTCTCGGCCGGCCAGCGGCACCAGGCGGCCGTCGGCCAGCTCCTTGTGCAGCTCGAGCAGCATGACGCCATCGACCCGCAGCTCGCGGGGACAGGCGGTGGTCTCGGCGTCGGGATCGCCCGGGTAGGCGACGGTGGCCAGGCACCTGATGATACCTTCACTGTCGGCGGGCAGGATCTCCAGGCGGTAGTCCACCAGCGCCCGGCCGGCGGTGGGCTCGCGGCCGATAATGCGTGCCTTCCCGGGCGCGCCGGCCACCAGCAGGGCCAGGCGATCCTGGTAGCTGTACAGGGCCAGCGCCTGGTCCGGTTCGCTGGACCAGCGGATGAAGTCACCGCCGATGAGCGGGCACTCCCGCCCGCAGGCACCGTAGATCTCGTCTACCTTGACCGCCAGGGTGCCGCCGGAAAACACCTCGCCGGTCACCGTGTAGTCGGCCGAGTACGCCGGTTCGGCGCTGAAGCCGAGCCGGTCGTAGACCTCGCCATCCGCCAGGATCTCCACCAGGGCCTCTCCGGCCTCCAGGGCCGTCAGCTCGACCTGGTCGGGTTCCGACCCCGCCGCGGCCGCGATGACACCGCTGTTGCTGGAGCGCGGGCGCAGCCCCACGGGCAGTGATTGTTGCTGCAACGGCTCCAGGGTAATCCTGGCGGTGGCGCCCACGGCCACGGTGGTGGAATCGCTGCAGCCGCCGCCGCCGTCGAAACGCAGGCGGCCGAACTCTCCGTTGCGGGCCTCGTGGGGATCCACCGGCCCCAGGTCGAAGCTGCAGGCGAAGGAAAGCACGAACAGCAACAGCACGTAGTTCGAGTATCTTCTCATGACAGCACCTCCTCGTAACGAGGTTGCTACACCTGGTCTCCCCGTCTCTCCCCTCTTGCTGGAGCAACATCCATGCCAGCTCGACGGTCGAGTCCCGACAGGCAACTGTTGCAATGACGGACAGTTAGCCCCCCACGGCAAGAGCCGCTCCTGTGAAACGACTTCACACTGTGGCAGGTGGAGTATCCGGTGGCCACGCCCACCGGGGCGGCTCTACTTCCCCTCGCCGAACACCAGGGCGGTGAAGCGCATGATGTGGGCTTGCCCGGATTTCCAACAACCCTTCTCGAAGACGTGGGCCTTGCGGCAGAGGTTGTCGAGATAGACCTCGACCGTCTTCCAGCCCTGCTCCACCGGCACCTGGGGCAGGAACACCCCCCGGTTGTATCCCAGCTCCAGCCACACCCCGTCGCGGCCGATGACGATTTCTTTCAGGGGATCTGCGACCTCCACCCGTGGCGTCAGCACCGAGATCTCGATCTCGATGTCCCCCAGCTCGCCGGCGGTGACCGGGGGAAAGCGCGAGTCGTGCACGGCGGCGTCGATGGCCCGGTCGCGAACCATCTGCCACAGCGGCTGGGCCGGCTCCATGTAGCCGATACAGCCGCGCAGCCGGCCGTGCTTTTTCAGGGTGACGAAGGCGGCCCCGGGACGCAGCAGTGCGGGCGAGCGGGGTGAGAAGTCGGGCCGGTGCCCGTTTTTCAGGTAGTCCTCCAGCGTGGTTCGGGCGATCTCGAGAAGCTCCTTCTTCTCCGCGGCGGTGAGGTAATCGCCCGGAGCCGCGGCCGGGGCCGCGCCGGCCTTCTTGTCCGGGCGGGGCCGCTCCAGGGCAAAGGCCACGGCGCCGTAGCCGACGATGCGGCTCGAGCGATCGCCGACGATGTCTCCGGAGTTGCGCCGGTCGAGCACCGTCACCCGGGCCGGGCCCAGCTTGCGGGCCAGCTCCATCAGGGTGAGCACCGCTCCCAGGCCGCAGAACTGGGCGCAGTCGGGCTCGATCCGGCCGTCTTTCACCCGCGCCCGCGGCCCGGCCCGGTGAAAGGCGCGGTAGGCCCGGTACAGGCCCTCGCCGTCCAGGGCGGTGACGTAGCGCAGGGCGTTTTCGTCCATGGCCACGGCGACAGCGTAGGAAAAATCGTGCGACATGTCCGAGCTGGCCACGAACACGGTGTCGCGTCCGGGAAACATCTCCGCCAGCGTCCCGGCCAGTTGCTTCATGCGCTCGGGCTCCGGGTAGGAGATCATCAAGGGCACCAGCCGGAAATCCTTCAGCACCACCTGCAGGAAGGGCAGCTCCACCTCCAGGCCGTGCTCGCCGGTGAACTTGTCGTTGTCGATGCGGGCGGCGCCGGTCTTCGCCAAGCGCTGCACCGCTTCCCGGTCGATGGGAATGTCGCCCAGCGGCGTGCGGTAGACCCGGGCGTCGAGCAGCGCCGGCGTCCGGTAGCCGCGCCGGTGGGCCGGGCCCAGCACCACCACTCGCCGGTAGCCCCGGCCGCGCAACAGGCGGAAGGCATGGGCGGCCACCGGTCCCGAGTAGCGATAGCCGGCATGGGGGGCCAGCACCCCCAGCAGGTCGCCGGAGATCTTTTTCCCGGCGCCGGCAGCCTGCTCGATGAACCGCGATATCATCTCCCTGAGAGCGGACGGGTCGGCCGGGTAGAAGGCACCGGCCACCTGCGGCTGGAAGACGTCTACCGCCGGGGGGGCCAGCCCGGTCTCCGACGAGGTCGCCGTGGCCGCGGCCTGTTGCGCGTCCGCGCGGGCCTGCCGAGTGCCGCCGTTGTGGCAGGCGCCGGTCAGGCCCCAGCCGGCCAGCAGCAACACCGCCAGGCCCGGCAAGAAAATCGCTCTCGTTTTCGACTGCATGTTCACCTCCCCGGCCGGAAGGGCCGCGAGTCGAAGCGATCTTCGCGCCCTGGCAGGCGATGTCAAGCACTGTCGCCCCGGCCACTTCCCGGGGCGGTTGGCACCGTCTGTCCCGCGGGTGGGAATCAAACGCGCCCGGCGGTTGTTTACCAGGTGGAATCCGGGAAGGAGGTGTCGTGATGAACAAGCCAATCACCATCACTTTCCGCCACGTCGAACCCCGCGCGGACGTCGTTGAACTGGTACACCAGGAGGGCGACAAGCTGCTGAGGCAACACCAGCGCGCCTGTCGCTGCCGGGTGGTGATCGACCAGGTGCAGCGCCGTCACCAACACGGCAACATCCTGCGAGCGGAAGTAATCCTCAACCTGCCGCACAAGCAGCTGGTGGCAAAAAAGAGCCTGGAAGCCGAAGATGCATCTTCCCGGATGAAGCAGGTGGTCGTCGAGGCGTTCCGGGCGGCACAACGGGCGGTGTCAACCTACCAGGGTCGCCGGGGCCGCCGCCGCGCCCCGGCGCCGGCCGGATTGAAGCTGGCGCATCGGCTGGCATCGTAAAGAGCACGCCGGCGCGACAGGCAGCCACTTCATCCTGACGACGACCCGGTCTCCAGCCATGTTTCCAGCCCGGCGATCAGCTGGCGCAGCCCGGCGAGCCGCTGGCGGTTGGCATCGGCGTGGCGGTTGCGCAACTCGGCGGCGGCAGCCACCGCCCGGCGGGTGTTCTCGATGGTGTGTTCCAGGGAGCCGTCCAGTTCACCGGCGAAGTGGGCAAAGGCCTTGATGAGACTTTGCAACAACTGCCAGCGGGTGGTCTCGGTGTTCTGCCGTACCAACGCGGTGATCTGCCGGTGCCAGCGCCGCTGCAGGCGGGCCCGGCGCTGCCGTGCGGGCAGCAGGCCATCCAGGGCCCCGACGGGCAGGGGGCTGAAACTCGGGCTCCAGCGGTAGCTTTCCCAGTAAACCGAAGTCTGCATGCAGAAGGCACTGCGGCTCTCCGGCGCCCGGTAATCGATGGCGAAGATGGCAGCGGCGCTCTGCCGCACCCTCTCGACCAGCTGCCCCACTTCCTGTTCGAAACCACCCAGGCGCTGCTCTACGTGGGCGGCCACCCGGCCGGCCAGGGCGACCAGTTCCCCCTGGAACAGCTCCGGTACCGCTGCGGCGAACTGGCGGCGCAGGTGCTCCTCCGAGGGACACCCCGAGGAGTCCTCCAGGTGCTCGGCCAGCAGGCTCTCGAGCTGCCGGCGGGCCCGCCGGCGCAACTCTCCGGCCCTCTGCTCTATGAACTCCCGGCAGCGTTGCTGCTCCCCGGCCAGGCGATCGGCCAGCTGCTGGCGGCGGTTGCGAATCACCTCCATCTGCTCGTCGAAGCTGGCCAGCTTCTGCTCCAGCTGCTCCAGGGGAAGCTCGAGTCCCTGCAGTTCCAGCCGCTTGTTGAAGAGCACTTGCTGCACCGCGTCGCGGGCCCGGGCGGCGATGGACCGACACAGCAACGCCTCCTTCTCCTCGCGGATGAACGCCTTCAGGCGCCGCTCCAGCGCCGGCAGTCCGCTTGCCTGCAGACCCTTCTCGTCGCCGTCCTGCCGCGCGTGCAGTGCCTGTCGAGCCGACAGGCAGTAAATCTCGACGTCTTCCAGGCCGGCCCGTTGCCGCAGCACCTGGCCCAGGAATTTGCGGGCCTGGTCGCGCTCCGGCCCGTCGAGATAATCGATCTTGTTTAGCACGAAAAACAGCTGCTGGGCCTTCTGCCGCACCCGCTGCAAGAACTCCAGCTCCGCCTCGGTGAGCGGCGGATCGGCCGAGACCACGAAGACGGCCGCGTCGCACTGGGGCAGGAAATCCAGCGTGGTACGGGTGTTGTGCGTGTACGTGGAGCCCACTCCCGGGGTATCGATGAGCACCACCCCGTCCCGCAGCAGCCCGGCCGGGAAACCGATGTCCACCCGCGAGATCCGCTTGCGGTTCTCTGGGTTGCCGCACTCGGTCACCAACTGATCGAGCTTCCGTCTGAGCTGCTCGAACCGCAGCGAGGACCGTTCCTCGCTGGAGCCGTCCAGCCCCACCACCCGCAGGAAGGGTTCGGGACTGTACTCGATGAAGGTGGGAACGGCGGTCAGCGGCACCACCGAGCTGGGCAGCAGCTTGCTGCCCAGGAAGGCGTTTAGTAGTGTGGACTTACCTCGCTTGAACTGCCCCAGCACCGCCAGGTGGAAGCGACTGCTGCGCAGGCGGCGATACAGCTCGCCCAGGACGCCGGCGGCATCGGCGGCACCGGCACCGTCTTGCTGGAGCAGGCGCCGGGCCCCCTCCAACCCCTCCAGTACCCGGCGGCGTTGCTGTCGGAAATCATCCCCGGCAGCTGCAATTGTTTCCGTGGTTCCAAGAGGTTGCATGACAGCCGGCTTTCGTCCTCCGTGCGACCGTTTGTGTGAGGAGTCATCAGCCCGGTCCGGGCGGTTGTACGGCGAACCCCATCGCCGCCCGGCCTTCGGGGGGGGCCGGGTAGAAATGGCATCAATAAATACTATAGATAACATCGATGCGGTTTCAACCAAAAAATCGTTGACAATCGCCGCTGAGGCGATATGAACGGGCAGGCTGTCTTCCGGGTGGCGATCTCGCCATGCTTGTGTCCCGGCGGCCGTCTTTTCAATTGTTTTCACGGAGGAACCTGGCAGTCACGACTTTCTCGACCGAGAGGAGGAGGAAGGCATGGAAAACAGTATGTTTATCTACATGTTGGTGGCACCGGTGGCAGGCGTGCTGGCGCTGATTTACGCCTTTATAACGGCGGGCATGGTCAACAAGGCCGACGCCGGCACCGACAGGATGAAGGAGATCGGCGGCTACATCAGGGAAGGGGCCATGGCCTTCCTGGGCCGCGAGTACCGGGTGCTGGCCATCTTCGTGGTGGTGGTCGCCGTGTTGCTGGCCCTGGCCAACTCGGGCATGCACAACTCTTCCTGGTTGGTGGGCATCAGCTTCGTCATCGGCGCTTCCTGCTCGGCCCTGGCCGGGTTCTTCGGCATGCGCGTGGCCACCGCGGCCAACATACGGACCGCCGCGGCCGCCCGCGGGGGGCTGAACGCCGCTCTCAAGGTCGCCTTCTCCGGCGGTGCCGTGATGGGCATGAGCGTGGTGGGGCTGGCCACCCTGGGCCTGGGCATCCTCTTCTGGATCTACGCCTCGGCCTGGGATTTCCAGGGCGCCGATACCATGATCGTCATCAACACCATCACCGGGTTCTCCCTGGGAGCTTCCTCCATCGCGCTTTTCGCCCGCGTGGGCGGCGGCATCTACACCAAGGCCGCCGACGTCGGCGCCGACCTGGTGGGCAAGGTCGAGGCCGGCATTCCCGAGGACGACCCGCGCAACCCGGCGACCATCGCCGACAACGTCGGTGACAACGTCGGCGACGTGGCCGGCATGGGCGCCGACCTGTTCGAGTCCTACGTCGGCTCCATCGTCGGCGCCATGGTGCTGGGCGCCGCCTGGATCCCGTCACTGAAGGCCCAGGATCCCGCGCTGGCCTTCAACGCCATCTTCCTGCCGCTGGTCATCGCCGGGGCGGGTATCGTGCTGTCCATCGTGGGCACCTTCTTCGTGCGTACCAAGGAAGGCGGCAACCCCCAGTCGGCTCTCAACACCGGCACCTTCCTGGCGGCCATACTCACCGCCATCGCCACCGCGGTGCTGTGCAAGTTCCTGCTGCCCGAGCAGTGGACCTTCGGCGGCACCACCTTCCAGTGGTGGGGCATCGCCATGGCGGCCATCATCGGCCTGGCGGCCGGGGTGCTCATCGGCCTGTTGACCGAGTACTACACCGGCGAGGGCAAGAAGCCCACCAACGAGATCGCCGAGGCCTCGCAGACCGGCGCCGCCACCAACATCATCAAGGGCCTGGCGGTGGGCATGTATTCCACCACCTGGCCGCTGCTGGTCCTGGCGGTGGCCATCGTGCTGGCCTTCCACTTCGCCGGGCTCTACGGCATCGCCATCGGCGCCCTGGGCATGCTGTCGACCACCGGCATCCAGCTGGCCGTCGACGCCTACGGCCCGGTGGCCGACAATGCCGGCGGCATCGCCGAGATGGCCGAGCTGCCCCCCGAGGTGCGCGGCCGCACCGACAAGCTCGACGCCGTGGGCAACACCACCGCCGCCATCGGCAAGGGCTTCGCCATCGGCTCGGCGGCGCTCACCGCCCTGGCCCTGTTCGCCGCCTTCCGCACCCAGGTGGGCATGCACACCATCGACGTGGCCGACCCGGTGGTCATGGCCGGCCTGCTCATTGGCGGCATGATGCCCTTCCTGTTCAGCTCCTTTGCCATGAACGCCGTGGGCAAGGCCGCCCAGGAGATGATCGAGGAGGTGCGCCGGCAGTTCCGTACCATCGAGGGGCTGATGGAGGGCAAGGCCAAGGCCGAGTACGCCAAGTGCGTGGACATCTCCACCGCCGCGGCCATCCGCCAGATGATCGTCCCCGGCCTGCTGGCCGTGCTGGTGCCGGTCGCCGTCGGCTTCTTGAGCGTCAAGGCCCTGGGCGGCCTGCTGGCGGGGGTGACCGTGACCGGCGTGCTCATGGCGCTTTTCCAGGCCAACGCCGGCGGTGCCTGGGACAACGCCAAGAAGCACATCGAGGGCGGCGCCCTGGGAGGCAAGGGCTCTGACGCTCACAAGGCCGCCGTGGTGGGCGACACCGTGGGCGATCCCTTCAAGGACACCTCCGGCCCCTCGCTGAACATCCTCATCAAGCTCATGAGCGTGGTGTCGCTGGTGCTGGCCCCCATGCTGGCCAAGTGGGGCAGCATACTGTTCTGAGATTTCCCCCGGCCGCCGCCCGGCGGCGCGCTGCCGCCGGGCGTCCCCCATCAATCCTTCCCGGTCACTCGCTGCAGCAAGGCTTCCAGATCCAGGAACTCGAACTCGAACCTCCAGAAGTGGACGCTGTCACCACTGCCGATCTCGACGACCTGGTTCTTGGGCAACAGGTCGCCATTGAGGAAGGTGCCGTTGGCCGAGCCCATGTCCATGATCCCGCTGATCTCGTCGCCCTCCTTGACGAACACGGCGTGCAACTTGGAGATCTTCGGTGCGCGCAGGACGATGTCGTTGTTGCGGGCCCGGCCCACGGTGATTCGCGACTTGAAGACATTGCGATCACTTTTTTGCAGCCTGAGCAACATGCCCAGCCGCGGCGGTTTGTTGCCATTCGCCGGCTCCCCTCCGCCGTTCACCAGGGTGCTGCGGGACAACGTCTCCACCGTCTTGGGTTCGAGAAAATCCTGGTCGACATCGGGAAACTTCACCACCCGCAGGAAGTAGCCCCGGTATCTGCGCCGGAAGGCATCCTTTCCCTGGGCCGCCAGTTCGGCGGCCAGGTCGGCGGGATCGATAAACACTTCCGTTTCACCGCTGGTGGGCATGGCCAACTTTCCCTTGTGCTGCTGTCGATGCTATACGACTACGGCTTCAAGTCAAGAACCGGTGTTCGCCGGCGTTCAGATCTCTATCTGGGCCCCCACTTCCATGACCCGCTCCGGGGGAATGTGGTAGTAGGCGGTGGCTCCCAGCGCGTTGCGGGAAAGAAAGGCGAAGATCTTCTCGCGCCAGACGGGTATCTCCGACCTCTTGCGGGCCGGCGGCCAGACCGGGGTGACCGGTCCGAAGACGATTCCCACGCCGGCGCTTCCGGGGCGCTGGATAAGAAAGAGCCCGGCCAGGCTGCCCCCATGATTGCGCACTTGTTTCGGAGGCCTTTCGCCTGCTAGGCTCTCGGCAGCCACGCCACCCAGGAGGTCCAGAAATGAACGCTCAGGCCACCCTTACCTTGGAACGCGATGAACATGTCCTGCTGGTGGGGCTCAACCGCCCGGCCAAGCGCAACGCCTTCAACCTGCAGATGCTGCGCGAGCTGGCCGAGGCCTATACCGCCTACGAACAGGACGCCGAGCTGCGCTGCCTGCTGCTGCATGCCCACGGCGGGCACTTCACCGCCGGGCTGGACCTGGCCGAGGTGGGCCCGGCGGTGGCCGCCGGCGCGGCACTCGTGCCCGGGGAACTGGTCGATCCCCTCGATCTTTCCCCCCGGCGCCGGACCAAGCCGGTGGTGATGGCGGTGCAGGGCTGGTGCCTGACCATCGGGGTGGAGCTGCTGCTGGCCGCCGACATCCGCCTGGCCGCCGACGATACCCGCTTTGCCCAGATGGAGGTGCGCCGCGGCATCATGCCCTTCGG
The DNA here is from genome assembly GCA_003647095.1 of Deltaproteobacteria bacterium. Lineage (GTDB taxonomy): Bacteria > Myxococcota > B64-G9 > B64-G9 > B64-G9 > B64-G9. The sequence continues at coordinate 2,024 of QMME01000066.1, read as the reverse complement.
CGGCGCCACCCTGCGTTTTCCCCGGCTGTGCGGTTGGGGTAACGCCATGCGCTGGCTGCTGACCGGCGGTCAGTTCGACGCCGCCGAGGCCCGGCGCATCGGCCTGGTGCAGGAGGTCTGCCCGCCCGAGGAACTGCTACCCCGGGCCCGCCGCCTGGCCGCCGAGGTGGCCGCCCAGGCGCCGCTGGCGGTGCAGGCCAGTCTGCGCTCGGCGCACCTGGCCGTGGAGCAGGGCTTCGGCGCGGCCCGGGCGCAGCTGCTCGACGAGGCCCGGAAGCTCATGGCCACGGAAGACGCCCGCGAAGGCCTGCTCTCCTTCATGGAGCGCCGCCCGGGCCGCTTCCAGGGAAAGTGATAACTATCCACACGGCGCTGGTGGGCCCGGCGACCGTCCGGAACACGTTCCGGGAAAACCCTCAGGGTGTCAGGCACACCGCGGTGTAGTCCACCTCGATGGTGGCGCCGCGGCCGGGTACGTAGTTGGCCCCGAAGCAGATGGTGTTGGTGTCCGGGTAGTACACCCAGCCGTCGGCGCAGGCGTCGCAGTCGTTGCAGGAAGCCTTGGGGACGTTCTGCCCGTCGACGGTCACGGTGATGGTGCCGGAGTCGGCCGGGCGGCTCAGGGGGAACTCGCGGATGGCGGCGAAGGCGTCCAGCCCCAGGTTCTGCAGCGCCTGGGCCCAGTTGGAAGAGCAGATGGACTGGAAGATGCCGCCGGTGCGGTTGGCCACCTCGATGTAGCGGCTGCCGCTTTCCGCGGTGCCGTTGCCACAGCCGTTGGGATCGTCGCCGACGATGGCGGAGGCGGCCATGCGCTCGGTGTTGCGGTAGCCCTTGATGGAGGAGAAGAAGTCCACGTAGAAGTCGGGGTCACCCTGCGACTGGTCCTGCTCGTCGGAGAGGAAGATGATGTACAGCTTGGCGTCCTCGCGCAGGAAGCCGCCGTTTTTCGAGGGCTCGTCGATGTAGCCGGGACTGAGCGCCATCCAGGCCGCCTCCAGGCCGGCCTCCTGCTCGTCGGAGCAGCAGGTGCCCACGCGGGCGTTGTCGGCGAAGGCGCCGGTGATGTCCGGGGTGTTGTTGGTGATGATCTTGGGCCGGCCCGGTGCCTGCACCAGCACCCCGGGGTAGATATCGCGAGCGGGGTTGCCGATGTTGGTCTCGGCGTCGTTGACCTCGGTGGTGATTACGCCGATCTGGAAGGAGACGTTCAGGGTCAGGGCGTAGTTGATGAAGGAGCTGAAGTTCGAGGCCAGGGCGTTCTGCTCCTCGCTCATGGAGCCGGAGTTGTCCACCACGAACAGCACGTCGGACATGACCTGTTCCGGCTGGTGGAAGATGTCATGCTGCGAGTCGGTGGTGGTGCCGCGGCCGAACAGCGGCACCGCCAGCAGCTGGGTGTTGGAGGCGTCGGACTCGATGTAGAGGGTGGCGCGGTCGCTGACCGAGGCGGTGGGCACGTAGCGCAGGCGCAGTTCCACCGTGGCCCCGCCGTTGAGGGTATGGGGAGTGGCCGGGGCATAGGTGAACTGGAAGGGCCCGTTGGGGTCGTCCAGGTAGATGCGGGAGATGGTCAGGGCGATGCCGCCCAGGTTGTAGACGGTGACCCGCAGCTCGGGCGAGGCGCAGCCGATGGTCACCACCCCGAAGTCCAGCTCCGAGGGCACCACGGCGATGGTGCCCTCGTCGGCACTGCCGGACACCGGCACGCAGGCCTGGCCGGGGTTGATCACCCCGCCGGAGTTCATCTGGCAGTCCCAGCCCCCCATCTGCAGGTCGGGGTCGGTGGTGTTGAACCACAGGTAGCTCTTGTGGTTGCCCGGGTGGGTGGGGGCGAAGGTTAGCTCTACCTGCACCTGGCTGTTGGGCTGTCCCTGGCGATCGATGGTGAAGGGCACCGGCGGGGCGGAGGTGATCTCGATGTCGCCGGGCGTCATCACGCTCTGGCGCAGCTGCATGCTGTTCACCGTGCAGGGTTCCTGGCCGCGGTTGGACAGCGTCACCGTGGCGGTCTTGACGTTGTT
>QMME01000065.1 GCA_003647095.1 Deltaproteobacteria bacterium | reverse complement strand
TGTCCCCAGGGGTTAGTTCTGGTTGATGGATGATTGACAGCATACATCTATATGACTAAAATGTAGATGACCAGATGACAGGAGGTGGCCGTGAAACGTACCACCCTTGCTCTCGACGAGAGGCTGCTGGCCAGGATCAGGGAGAAAGCCCGCCGGGAAGGGCGCACCATCCAGGACTGCACCAACGAGTTGCTGCGCCTCGGGCTCGATGCCGGAAAAGAAAGCCGGCGGGCCGCGGAGCCGCTGCCCGTGTTCGACCTGGGGCCGGCCGCGGTGGATCTGGCCGACCGGGAGGCGCTTTATGAGCTGATGGAGCGGGAGAGCGAATGAGTATCCTGGTGGATACCAACATATTGATCCACTCCGTCAATGCCGCCTCTGCCGAACACCGTCCCGCCCGCCGCTTCCTGCAGGAGCTGCGCTCGGGGTCCGGCTTCTGCCTGAGCTGGTCGATCATCTACGAGTGTCTGCGGGTGGTGACCCACCCGCGGGTGTTTGCCCGCCCCCTGGCTCCCGCCGACGCCATTGCTTTCGTGCGCGTGCTGATCGAAGACCCCCGGGTGGACATCCTACGGGAAACGGCTCGTCATGCCCGGGTGCTCGAGCGCGTGCTCTCGCAGATCCCCGCCATTCGGGGCAACCTCTACCACGACGTCCACATCGCCGCCATCATGCTGGAACATGGTATCGGCACCATCGCCACCCGCGATCGTCACTTCCGGCTGTTTCCCTTCATCGAGGTCGTCGACCCCCTCGCCGACGGGTGAGGACGTGCTTGCCTGTCGCCGCCGGCACTAGTACAGTGGATACCGATCCGGAAGCCGAGAAGGAGCAGACCATGCGTGGATTGCTGATACTGGCGGCGGTGGCCCTCTTGCTGGTGGGAGGGCTGGTGGTGTTCGTGGCCATCGACAGCGGGATGGAACCGGTGGCCGCCCCGGTGGAACCGGAGCCCGCGGCCCCGCCGGTGAAGAGAGGCAGCCGGCCCGTTCCCCACTATCCACCCATGGCGCGCCGGCCGCAGTTGCCCGACCGGGCCCGCGAGGAGAAGATCGCCACCGCCGGCGCCGATGCCTCCGAGCAGCAGATCCTGGAGCTGGGCAAGGAGTTCCACGACAAGTGGTACGAGGACCGGCGCCGCCTGGGCGAGGAGCGCCACCGGCAGATGGAGAAGCTGTGGTTCGGCGGTCGCCGGCCCCGGGGCAGCGCCAAGTCGATTGCCAGGCTGGAGGAGCTGCTGCGCGAGTTTCCCGACACCAACCGGGCCGGCTGCGCCGCCTACGAACTGGGCCAGCACTACATGCGGCTGCGCAACCTGCCCCTGAACAAGCGCCGGGAAAAGGCCGAGCACTACTGGCGCCTGGTCGGTGAGCGCTACCGCGACACCATCTGCGAGTTCAACGAGCCGGCCGCGGCCATGTCCCAGCTTGCCCTGGTCAACTGGGTCTACCGCTACACCGACCCGGCCCGGGCCCGGCGGCTGCTCGAGGACATTATAAAAAACGACCAGGGCCAGACCGACCACCTGGGCCAGCCCCTGCCCGACCTGGCCCGGCGCATGTTGGAAGTCATCAAATGATGATGCGTCCTGCCCCGTCTATTGTAAATATGACTTGACTAGTCAGACCAGAACTGCTAGGCTGGTTCCATGAAAGAGGAAAGCTACTCCACCTACCAGGCCAAGGCGCAGCTGAGCAAGCTGCTACGCCAAGTGCGGAATAACAAGAAGATCGTCATCACCCACCACGGGCGGCCGGTGGCCAGGCTGGTACCCTTCGAGGAGGAGGAGCAGGACCTTGAGCAGCGCCTCCGGCAGTTGACCGAGACAGGCATCATCGAGGCCGGGGCCGACGACGTGGACGCGCGCTTTGCGCCCCTGGGCCGGTCTCCCGGCGCCCTGGATCGTTTTCTCGCCGAGCGGGACTGAGATGCCCGGCGGGGAGATCGCTTACGTCGACACCTCCTTCCTGGTAGCCCTGGCTTTCAAGGAACCGGGCTGGCAGGCACTGCAGCGCCGCTTGCGCGGACTGCGGCGGGTGTTCAGCTCCACCCTGCTGGAGGCGGAGTTCCTGGCCGTGGCCAGGAGGGAGGGCATGCTGGAACGGGCACCGGCCTTTCTGCGGCCCGTGAGCTGGATCCTTCCCGATCGCCGCCTGGGCCCGGAGATAACCCGGGTGTTGGAACACGGCTACCTGCGCGGCGGCGATCTGCATCACCTGGCAACCGCCCTGTTCCTCTTTCCCCGTCCCCAGGGGTTGCCCTTTCTCACCCTCGACCAGGCCCAGGCGACCCTGGCGGCGGCCCTGGGGTTTGCCGGCATTCCTTGACGGGTGTTGGCAGCCGTTGATGGCTGTGATATAGGCGGGCGCCGAGAGGTAAGGCAATGGCTCGGTTGCGCCTGGCGGTGTTCGTCTCCGGAAGCGGTTCCAACCTGCAAGCGATAATCGACTGCTGCCGCGATCCGGCCTGCCCGGCCGAGGTGGTGGTGGTGGTGAGCAACCGGGCCGGGGTCTATGCGCTCGAGCGGGCCGCCGCCGCCGGGGTGCCGGCTCTGGTGGTGGAGCACCGCGGCTTTATGAATCGCGGCGAGCACGAGCGCGAGATCCTGCGCCGGCTCGAACCCTACCGGCCGCAGCTGGTGGTGCTGGCCGGTTACATGCGCGTGGTCACCCCGGTGCTGCTGGAGGCCTGCCGCGATCACCGGCGCGGTCTCCCGGGGGTGGTCAACATCCACCCCGCGGATACCCGCGCCTACCAGGGGGCCCACGGCTACGAGTTCGCCCTGGGGATGCTGCCCGAGCACCCCCGGCGCCTGGAGCAGACCTGGATCACGGTGCACTTCGTCGATGCCGGGGTGGATACCGGTCCCATCATCGCCCAGGCGCCGGTGCCGGTACTGCCCGGAGACGACCTCGATACCCTCAAGCAGCGCGGCCTGGCAGTGGAGCACCGCCTCTACCCGGAGGTCATCCGCCTGCTGGCCGAGGGGCGGGTGGAACTGAAAGGCAAACAGGTGTTCGTGGACGGAAAACCGGCCGGGCTGGCAGGAGACGCCCGGACAGGAGGTGCCAAGTGACGGTGAACATCGTGAGCAAGGTAGACGACTGGATCCGGCCGGCCCACGTGCTGGTCAGCGTGTCCGACAAGCGCGGGCTGGAGGTCCTGGTTCCGGGGCTCATCTCCATCAACGACGACCTGCGCATCTACTCCACGGGCGGTACCTACCGGCGCATCGCCGAGCTACTGGGCGAGGAAAAGAGCGCCCGCCACCTGGTGCGGGTGTCCGACTACACCGGCCAGCCGGAGACCCAGGGCGGGCTGGTCAAGACCCTGGACTTCAAGATCTACCTGGGCCTGCTCTGCGAGACCTACAACGACGCCCACCGGGCCGACCTGGAGCGCACCGGCGCGGTGCCCCTCGACATGGTGGTGGTCAACCTCTACCCCTTCCGCGAGACCGTGGCCCGGCCCGACGTCACCGTGGAGATGGCCCGGGCCAACATCGACATCGGCGGCCCCTGCATGGTGCGGGCGGCGGCCAAGAACTACCTGCGGGTGGCGGCGGTGACCGACCCCGACGACTACCAGCCCATCGTCAAGAAGCTGCGCACGAGCGGCGGGCGGCTGGATCTGCAGACCCGCTTCGCCCTGGCCCGGAAGGCCTTCGCCCACACCGCCGCCTACGATACCGCCATCGCCGAGTGGCTGGGGGCGCGGAGCGACGCCGAGATGGAAGCCTGCTACCAGAAGCAGCCGCCCCGGGAGGACTGACATGGCCGAGGATCTCAAGAAGGCCTACCGCACCATCATGCAGGATCGCTTTCCCGAGTCGCTGGAAATCCGCTACGGCACGGGCGAGGCGGCCCCGCTGCTGCGCTACCAGAAGGTCACCTGGGTGGTCGACGGGGTACGGCAGGGGCTGCGCTACGGCGAGAACCCCGGCCAGGAGGCGGCCCTGTACCGGCTGGTCAACGGCAACCTGGTGATAGGCGAGGTGCGCTGCATCGAACCCGGCCGCGGGCTGGTGTGCGACGCCACCCTGCATCGCTTCGGCAAGCACCCGGGCAAGATCAACCTCACCGATGCCGACAACGCCCTCAACATCCTGCGCTACCTCACCGAAAAGCCCGCCGCCGCCGTGATGAAGCACAACAACCCCAGCGGGGTGGCCCAGGCCGACAGCCTGGTCGAGGCCTACGTAAAGGCCGATCTCGCCGACCGGGTGGCCGCCTTCGGCGGCTGCATCGCGCTGAACCGCCCGCTGGATCGCGCCACCGCCGAGGAGATCTCCCGGCGCTACGCCGAGGTGGTGGTGGCCCCGGGATTCGAGGAGGGCACCATCGACATCCTGGCCCGGCGCAAGAACCTGCGCATCATGGAGATCGGCAACATGGAGCGGCTTTCCTCCTACGCCCCCGAGCGTTTCGTGGACTTCAAGAGCCTCATCGACGGCGGGCTCATCCTGCAGCTGTCGTACGTGCCCGAGGCGCGCTCGGCCGAGCGGCTGCGCCCGGCCGAGTGCGAACACCGGGGCCGGACATACCGGGTGGAGCGCCGGCCCACCGACAGGGAGCTGGCCGACATGATCTTCGGCTGGCTGGTGGAGGCCGGGGTCACTTCCAACTCGGTGCTCTACGTCAAGGACGGGGTGACCGTGGGCATCGGCACCGGCGAACAGGACCGCGTGGGCGTGGCCGAGATCGCCCGCGACAAGGCCTACCGCAAGCTGGCCGACCGCCTCTGCTTCGAGCGCCACGGCAAGTCCTACCACGAGCTGGGGGAGGGCGAGGCCCGGGCGGAGATCGACGGCGAGGTGCAGCGGCAACACGGTGGCCTGCAGGGCGCGGTGATGATCTCCGACGCCTTCTTTCCCTTCCGCGACGGCGTCGACGTGGGCCTGCGCGAGGGAGTGAGCGCGGTGCTGCAGCCGGGCGGCTCGCTCAACGACTACCAGGCCATCGAGGCCTGCAACGAGCACGGCGCCGCCATGATGTTCACCGGGCAGCGCTCCTTCAAGCACTGATGGTCCCGGCCGTCGCCCTTTCTGTGCTCCTGTTCCGCAAGCTACGACCTGGGTCGTGAATGCCCCGGGGGGCATTTTTTACCCTGCTCTCGTTCTCGTCGGGTAGCGAGTTGCTTCGAGATTTTGGGCACGCCGCCGCACGCGGTGCCTGGCGCGCTTTTTGCAAAAGTGTCACTCGATGGGACGCGAGTCGAGAAGAAACCTGGGCAACCAAAGGGAGGATGTATCATGAAAGCGTTGCGTCGGTCCGTGGTCATGCTGTCGGCGGCTGTGATGCCTTGGGGGTGCGCCGGGGGCGATGGGATGGCATTACTGCGAATTCGCGGGGCGGTGGATAAGGGGCCCTTCTTGAAGGGCTCGACCGTGGAGGTATCGGTGTTGAACTCATCAATGGAGCCTACAGGGCAGGTGTTCAAGACCTTCACCATAACGGATCGAGGGGACTTCGACCTGTCCGTCGAACTCCCCTCCGAGGTCTCTCCCTCGGGCCAGGGCGGATCGGAGCCGGAAAATGGCTCGGGAGAGGAAGGCGATACCGGTGGCGGCGGACAGCAGTATCAGGGGCCGACCCCGCTGGCCATAGAGGGTGACGGCTACTACTACAACGAGATAACGGGTAATCTTTCGTCGTCCACGCTGACTCTTCGCGCGTACCATGTTCCCTCGGGTGCCGGGAGCGAGCAGGTTTATGTCAACATGGTCACACATATCACTTCAGAGCGGATAAAAAGTCTGGTGCTATCGGGCGTCGAGTTCGCGGATGCCGCCTCTCAGGCGGAGCAGGAGTTGCACGACCAGGTGGATATCACCACAGAGGACTTCTCCGATTGCCTCGGGGGAACCAGTATGAACATGGCGGGTGGTGATACGGACAAGAACGCTTACCTGCTGGGACTTTCGTCGGTGATAGTGAAGGCCGCCGAGATAAGCGCCGGCGACAGCGCGGTGGAGGCGCGGCTGCAGGAGCTTCTGAACGACATGACACTGGATATGGAGGACGGCGAGCTCGAGCAGGACACCAGGCAGCTGATTACCGAGGCGCTTGCCGAGCTAGACACTGACGAGGTGGAGCAACGGCTGCAGGAGCGCTTGTGGGGGATCGGGCTGGAGGAGCAAGCACCGGACATGGACAGGGTGCTGGACCAGGACCGCGACGGCCTGGCAAACTCCGACGACAACTGCAAGCTCGTGTCGAACCCCGATCAGGCCGACGCGGACCAGGACGGCAAGGGAGACGCCTGCGACGCCTGCCCGGATACGCCCTGCGAGGAGGATTGCCTTCCGTCCGAGGAGTCTGCATCCCTCGACGAAGACCTTTGTTACACGAGCTGTGACATCTTGGAGTGGGCATGGGGCTGTCCCGACGAGGAAATGATGTGCGCGGCCGTGTATTTGCCCGATGGAGCCGGCGAAGAGCTTCTTCCCGTTGGGATGTGCGCGACGCCCTGCGATCCCGAGCAGGAAGGCGCATGTCCCGACGGTTTTGCGTGCCTGAACGTGATCGCTAGGCTGATGCCCGACGATCCGGTTTACGTGTGTCTTCCAGACAACCTGAAGGGAAGCAAGGGTATGAAGTGTTACAATGATGATTTCTGCCAGGAGGGGCTCGAGTGCCAGGAGGGATCTGTCTGCGAGCCCTACGGTGTTGCGCCGTGCTGCGCGCCGGTCGGTCAGGAGGGCATGCCTTGCGGTTCCGATGGGACCTGCCAGGAAGGGCTGGAGTGCCTGACGGGAAGGCAAATCTACACATGGGACGTCTGTAACTCCGATCCGGACCGGGGATGTTGTGTGGCGACTGGTGCGGAAAACAAGCCCTGCCGCATCGACGGAAGCTGTGACGAAGGTCTGCAATGCATGACTATGAACGTACCAGGAGGTGGAACGGAGGAGCTCTGCGGGGCCTTGGATCATCACGGCTGTTGCGTTGCTGCTGGACAGGAAGGGACGATATGTCACGAGGGGACGTGCGACGGGCAGGAACTGCAATGTCTCCAAGGTGGATTCGGGGGCGAGATCGACAGCATGGCGCTTTGCGGAGATGAAGAGGCCATGAACTGGGGCTGCTGCGTCGACACCGGAGCCGCAGGCAGTGCGTGCAACCCGGACGGTAGCTGCGACGACGCGGATGCGGTGTGTCTCACCGGACCGAGGTCGATCGATGTGTGCGGCGCCAAGTCGTGGCTAGGGTGTTGCCTTGTCGCCGGCGAGGAGAACGCCCCATGCCTTCCGGACAATGGCTGCAGCGGTGGGATGGAGTGCATCGAGGGGTACTGCAGGCCAGCGGGAGGTTCCGGTGAGCCGTGCCATCTCGACGGTTCATGTGACGAGGACGGCCTGGTGTGCTCGCACACCCCGGCCGCTTCTGAGGTTTGCGGAGTGCCTTGGGGGGTTGGTTGTTGCCTGCCTCCGGGCCAGCTGCACGGCAGCTGCCTGGAAGGGGACGCGTGCGAGGGAGAACTGGAGTGCACCGGCGGTGTCTGCCTGGATCCGGAGAGGGGAGGAGAAGGGGAGGAGTGCAACAACGACGGAAGCTGCGACGACGCAACGCTGGAGTGTCTCGCCGATCCCGAGGCCTTTTGCGATACGATGCCCTGCTGCCTCAAGGTGGGGGCGGAAGGGCAGCGTTGCAGAAAGGGCGAGAGCTGCGACTCCGGGTTGGTGTGCGCGAACTACTGGGAGTGCGAGGTGGGGTACTTTAGGACAGGATGCTGCGTGGCACCCGGCGGCGTGAACCGCCCGTGCTACCCGGATCATACCTGCGACGACGGGCTGGAGTGTGTCACGGGCGATCAGTCATGGTCGGACTGCGGCGCACGGCCCGAGGTGGGCTGCTGCAAGTCCTGAGGGGATGACCACGGCACGCGTTTACCGGGGGTCTTGCAGGTTGAAGCCTGCCGACTCAATCTGGCACACTGCAGTTCCGCAGTTGCCGCTGCAACTGCGCTTCGAGTGACGGGAGGAACAATGGCCGGCCGCGGTTCGATAAGGGTCTTTTCTTCCCACGCCGAGGCGGAGAAGAGTGAACTCGCCTACTGGCGGAGCCTGTCTCCCCAGCAGCGTCTCGATGCTGTCGGGGAGTGCGTACGCGAGTACCTGAGGCTGAGAAATGAGCCTGAGCAAGGATTTCGAAGAGTTTATCGCCTGCTTGAACGAAAGACGAAAGCTGTTGGTCATAGGCAGGGACGATCTCATCGCCAACAAGAGGGCCACCGGCCGGGCCCAGGACAACCTGGACGTGGAGCAGCTGCTGTCCGGGGAAGAATGACTGCTGCCGGCCGCGTTCACTCCCGCGGCAAGGCCTTCACCAGCTGCTGGAATTCTTCCTCGGGAATGCTGAAGGTGTGCTCGGGGGCGGGGAAGGCGCGGGCCCGCACCTCCTGGCAGTACTGCTCGACGGCCAGCTTCATGGCGGCCCCGGCCTGGGTGTAGCGCTTGACGAACTTGGGCTTGAAGCCGGCCTCGATGCCCACCAGGTCGTGGAACACCAGCACCTGGCCGTCGCAACCGGACCCGGCCCCGATGCCGATGACGGGAATATCGAGCCGGCTGGAGAGCAACTCGCCCAGGCGCGCCGGCACGCACTCCAGCACCAGCAGGAAGGCCCCGGCCGCCTGCAGGGCCAGGGCATCGTCGAGGATGCGCCGGGCCGAGGCGGCGTCGGTTCCCTGCACCCGGTAGCCGCCCAGCAGGGTGGCCGACTGCGGGGTCAGCCCCAGGTGTCCCACCACGGGAATGCCCGCCTGCACGATGGCTTCAACCCGTTCCACCATGGGGCCTCCCCCTTCCAGCTTGATGGCGTCGGCCCCGGCCTCCTTGAGGAAGCGCCCGGCGTTGCGAACGGCCTCGGCCCGGTCGGCCTGGTAGCTCATGAAGGGCATGTCGCCGATGAGCAGGGCCCGCTCCAGGCCGCGGCGCACCGCCCGGGTATGGTGCAGCATCTGCTCCATGGTGACCGGCAGGGTGTCGGGGTAGCCCAGCACCACGTTGCCCACGCTGTCGCCCACCAGCACCGTGTCCACCCCGGCGGCGTCGAGCAGCCGGGCGGTGGGGGTGTCGTAGGCGGTCACCATGGTGATGGGCTTGCCTTCCCCCTTCATCTTGTGCAGGGTGACAATGTCGATCTTCTTGGCAGGCATGGTTCCTCCCGCGGTTGACCCGGCCAGCTTAGCAGTTGAGGCCGCCGCCCTCAATCCCGTCCGCCGGCCAGTCGTTCCCGGGCCCGAACCAGCTCGGCCACGGCCCGGTTCACGGGCGCCGGGCCCAGGGCGGCGATGGCCCCGTTGATGGCGTCGATTTCCGTGCGCCGGCCGGCGGAGATGTCCTGCAGCATGCTGGAGCGGTTGGCGGCGGTTCGTTCGGCCACCCGCACCACCAGGGCGACGGCCTCCTGCTCGTCCAACTCCACTCCCTGGCCGGAGGCCACGACCACCGCCTCCCGGGCCAGCTCCTCCATGAGGCGGCGGGCCGGTGCCAGCTCGAGCAGGCGGCCGTTTTCCACTCCCAGGATGGCGGTCAGGGGGTTGATGCCGGCGTTCACCACCACCTTGCGCCAGACGGCGCCGGCGATGTCCGTGGCGACGGTGGTGGGAAAGCCGGCGTCGCCGAGCAGGCTGGCGATGCCGTCCAGGGCAGCGGCGGCCCCCGGGCTGGCGGCACCGATGACGGTGTCGCCCTCGCCGGCGTGGTGTACCCGGCCCTCGGCGCGCAGGTTGGCGCCCACGGTGGTGGTGCCGGCCACCACGCTGGCCGCGGGCAGCTTGTCGAGCACCCGTTGCGGATTGCCGAGACCGTTCTGGGCGGTGAAGATCACCGTGTCCGGGCCGACGGCCGCCCGGTGCAATTCCACGGCGTCCGCGGTGTGGTAAGCCTTGACCCAGACCATGAACAGGTCCACCGCTCCTACCGAGGCGGCGTCGCTGGTGACGGCCGGCCGGGCCCGGTGCCGGCCGCGTATGCCCTCCACGGTTATGCCGTTTTCCGCCAGCCGCCGTGCCCGTTGCCGATCGTGGTCCAGCAACGCCACCTGGTGCCCGGCCTCGGCCAGGTAGGTGGCGAACAGGCAGCCCATGGCCCCCGGGCCTGCAATGGCTATCTTCACGATTCCACGAATGCCGACAGTACCTGGGCCTGGTCGAAGACGGTGGAACGGTGACAACCCCAGACGTTGCACAGGGCCACCACCTGGTCGTCGGAGAGGGCCGGGGTCAGGTAGAGCTTGAACAGGCGTCCCTGCCAGTGGCAGGTGCAGGGACCCAGTTCGGGCAGGGCCACCCGGCATTCCGGGCAGAACACCTGCACCCGGGTGCCCTCGGCGAAGTCGATGTCGCCGCGGCGACGATGGTCACCATGGTAGGGACTCAGTATCACCAGCCCTTCCCGCTGGCCGTCCGTGACCAGCAGGTGAATACCCGGGGCACCGTCGAAGGGATCTTCGTGGGGACGTACCAGGTTGTGGCCGTGGGGACAGAAGACCTGGGTGACCTGGATGACGACCTCGTCCAGCTCGCGAATGTGCGAGTCGGGCGAGGGGCGCAGATCCTTGCTCGGGCGCTTGAGCTTGTCCTTGTCGATGCGTTCCTTGACCATGCGTTCCTCCGTGATGAGATCACTGTATGACAGGCGGGCCGGTCGGCGCAAGCCCTGGAGGCAAGTCATTGCCCCAGCAGTTCGTGGATGTGTTCCAGGGCCTGCTCGACGGTGGCGGCCCGGCGCACCCGGCCGGCCTGCTCGGCGGCTGCTACCAGCGGCCCCGGATCGTTGCCGAGCAACACCAGCGGGCGGCGGTTCTTCACCGCCAGGGCCACCTCGCTCATGGTGCCCGCCCCGCCGGGCAGGGCCACCACCACGTCGGCCGAGAGCACGTTTACGAGGTTGCGCCCGTCGCCCAGGCCGGTGGCGACGGCGATGGTGACCCCGGCGGCGCAGTCGTCGGGATCGCGGCCCGGCAGGATGCCCACCACCAGCCCGCCGGCCGCGGCCGCCCCGCGACTGGCCGCCTGCATCACCCCGGCCGGCCGGCCGCCGCTGAGCAGTACCCAGCCGGAGCCGGCGATGGCCCGGCCCAGTTCCTCGGCCAGGTTCTCCACCTCGACCGATACCCGGGCTCCGCCCATGACTCCGATGACCCGCCGGCGCTGGCTGCTGGTTTCCGGCTTCATGACCTGTCCAGCCTAGCGAATCTCCCGGCCCGGGGCAAACGCCGGGAAGGCGACGGCCGGGCTGTTGGCGGGATGGAAAAAGGGGTTGTATTGATGGTGGTGCCGATGTTATAGAGCACCATCTCTGTCAGTCACAAGAAGAAGAAATTTGAGAAGGAGAACGCCATGTACATCACTCGTAACGGATTTGTACCGGTTGCATCGTTGGCGCTGGTGCTCGGCCTGGCCGCCTGCCAGCCGCAGCCGGCCGGCGACGGCCAGCCGTCGTCGTTCTCTAAGGCCCTGTCGGTGTCCGACCACGCGCCCCGGCCCTCGCACCGGCAGCCGGCGGCCCGCCGGGTTTACTTGCCGCCCAAGCCGGCATCGGCCCCGCTGCCCTACGAGCCGGGGGTGGTGCTGGTTCGCTTCCGCGACGACATCGGGCGTGGCCTGGTGGATACCGTCGCCGCCGAGCTGGGACTGCAGCGGGTCGGGCCCCGGCGCAGCCCCTCCCTGAAGACGGAGCGCCTGCGGCTGGTCGCCCGGGAGACGGTGGAGCAGGCGGTGGCGCGCCTCAACCGGGATCCGCGCGTGCTCTACGCCGAGCCCAACTGGCGCATCCAGTTGCTCAACACCCCCAACGATCCCCGCTACCCGGAATGCTGGGGGTTGAACAATACCGGCCAGACCGGTGGCACCACCGGTGCCGATATCGACGCCCCGGAAGCCTGGGACATCTCCATCGGTTCCCGTGACGTGGTGGTGGCCGTACTCGATACCGGCGTCGATTATACGCACCCGGACCTGGCCGACAACATGTGGACCAACAGCGACGAGATAGGCGGCAACGGCGTCGACGACGACGGCAACGGCTACATCGACGACGTACGGGGCTGGGATTTCGAACACCAGGTGAACGATCCCATGGACGACTACGGCCACGGCACCCATTGCGCCGGCACCATCGGTGCCAGCGGCAACAACACCCTGGGCGTGGCCGGGGTCAACTGGCGGGTCAGCATCATGCCCCTGCGCATCATCGGCAACCAGGACCTGGACGCCTACTGCATCGACGCCGCCGAGGGTATCCACTACGCCGTGGACAACGGCGCGCGGATAATGAGCTGCTCCTGGTGGACGGTGCAGCACTACAGCCAGACGCTCGAGGACGCCGTGGTCTATGCCGACCAGCACGACGTCTTCCTGGTGGCAGCGGCCGGCAACGATTCCACCAACGACGACGATCCCAACTACAACCACTGGCCCTCGGAGTGGCCCTACGACAACATCATCGCCGTGGCCGCCACCAACCACGACGACGGCATCGCCTACTTCTCCAACTACGGTCCCACCACGGTGGACCTGGGCGCCCCCGGTGAAGACATCCTCTCCACCGTCTGGCCCGGCGGCGGCTACGAGCTGAAATCGGGTACCTCCATGGCCACGCCGCACGTGGCCGGGGTGGTGGCCCTGATGCTCTCCATTCGCCCCGATCTCACCAAGCAGGAGGTGCGCCAGTTCCTGTTCAACACCGTCGATCCCCTGCCCGATCTGCAGGGCGTGACCGTCACCGGCGGCCGCGTCAATGCCTACCGGGTCCTGGCCGCCATCAGCGGCGTGCCCCTGCCCCCGGTGGCCCTGGCCGGCGGCGACCGTACCGTGGAGGCCGGCAGCCAGGTGACCCTGGATGGCTCCAAGTCGTTCGACCCCAACCAGGATCCCCTCACCTTCCAGTGGCAGTTCTACCCGCCCGCGGCCAGCACGGCCTCACTGGACGATGACGGCATCGCCACCCCCAGCTTCACCGCCGATGTCTGCGGCGAGTACCAGGCGGTGCTCACCGTCTCCGACGGCAACGAGTCTTCCCCGCCCGACACCGCGCACATCAATGCCCTGAACTTCACCCCCCAGAGCCCGGTGATCGAGACGGCCCATCCCTACGGCAACGACGAGGACCAGACCTGGACGATAACCCAGCCCGGGGCAGTGGTGATGGCCCTGCACTTCTCCCAGTTCGACACCGAGTCGGGCTACGATTTCGTCTACCTCCTCGACGGCGACGACCAGCAGGTGGCCGTTTACGACGGCACCATCGGGCCCTTCACCACCGCCCTGGTCGAGGGCAACACCATCAAGGTGCATTTCACCTCCGACGGCAGCGTCACCCGCCAGGGGTTCGTCATCGACGAGATCCGCTGGTGCGACGCCGGCCGCTGCCCGGCCGGCCTGGGTGATTGCGACGACGATCCCTCCACCGGCCCCGACGGTTGCGAGACCAGCACCAGCGACGACGTTCTCAACTGCGGCTGGTGCGGCCACGCCTGCGCCTTCGCCAACGCCGAGGCCAGCTGCGATGCCGGCCTGTGCGTCATGGGCAACTGCCTGGCCGGCTTCACCGACTGCAACGGCGACCCGGCCGACGGCTGCGAGGCCAACTTCGACGACGATCCCCTCAACTGCGGCGGCTGCGGCAATGCCTGCGGCCCCTACGAGCACGCCACCGCCGGTTGCCAGTCCGGCCAGTGCGCCATCGGCGCCTGCGACGCGGGCTGGGACGACTGCAACGGCAACCTGGCCGACGGCTGCGAGAAGGACGTCACCTCCGATCTCGCCAACTGCGGCGCCTGCGGTAACGCCTGTGCCCTGCCCCACGTCGACGGCCACGTCTGCCGCGACGGTGTCTGCCTGCCGCTGGGAGCCTGCTCCGACGTGGCCCAGACGGGAGTGGAGACGCCGCATCCCTATCCCAACAACTACGACGACAGCTGGACCGTCACCGTGCCGGGGGCATCCCAGCTGGCGGTGCATTTCGCTTCCTTCAGCCTCGAGGCCCACAGCGACTGCATCTGGGACTACGTGCTGCTGCTGGACGGCCAGGGCAACCAGTTCGCCCGGCTGTGCGGCGACCTGGGCGAGTTCTACTCCGACGCCATTCCCGGCGATACCGTGCAGATCGTCTTCCACTCCGACGGCAGCGTCACCCGGGAAGGCTTCCTGGTGGACTTCGTCAGTGCCTGCGATTCCGGCTGCTCGGCCGGCTACAGCAACTGCGACGGCGATCCCCAGAACGGCTGCGAGTCCGATACCTCCTCCGACGTGGCCAACTGCGGCGGCTGCGGGCTGGTCTGCGGCG
>QMME01000064.1 GCA_003647095.1 Deltaproteobacteria bacterium | reverse complement strand
TTGCTTCCCTGGTGTCCTGCACCTTCTTCAAGAGCGAACCACCGCCCGAGGAAAAGGCCCACCAGCTGTACCTGCAGGCCCAGCAACTGCTCGAGTCCGGCCAGGCGGCCCGGGCTGCTGCCCTGCTGGGCCGGGCCGCCAAGCTGGCGCCGGGCAACGGCGAGATCCTGCTGGCCCACGGCCGGGCCCTGGTAAGGACCGGTGACAAGGGTGAGGCCATAATGTCGTTAATGAAGGCCTCGGAACTCCTTCCCGATCGCGTCGAACCCGAGACGACCATGGCCGAGCTGTTTGCCCGCAGCAAGAAATATGCCTCCGCCATCGAACACATGGAAAAGGCGCGCCAGCGGGTTCCCGAGGACATGGAAGTACAGAGAAAGCTGGTGGGCCTGTACGTCCAGGCCGGTCGGCTGGAAGACGCGGAGCGCTTGCTGCGCATGCTGCAACGCCTCAACCCCAAGGAAGTGGCCAACATTGTCCTGCATGCCGATATTCTGCTCCGGCAGGGTCGGCAACGCGAGGCCCTGGAGAAGTTGCAGGAAGCCGCTGCCGTGGCTCCCGATAATTTCGAGGTGCACATGTCACTGGGACGGCACCTGGTGGAGAGCGGCCAGTTCGAAGCCGGGGCCAAGGAATTCGAGGTGGCTCTGGGGTTGAAGACGGGTGATACCACGGCACTGCTGGAACTGGGCAACACCCTGCTCAAGCTGGGACGCAGCCAGGAAGCGGCAGAGAAGTTCTCGGCGGTTCTCGGCAAGCAGCCCGGCTCGGTGGCCGCCAAGGTGGGCCTGGCCTACGCCTACCTGGATGAGGATGATGCCGAGAAGGCCCTGGCGCAGGTGGACGATGCACTGACCAACGATCCCAAGTCAATCGAGGCACACCTGGCCATGGGGGAGATCATGCTGCGCAAAAAACTGCCCCAGGAGGCCCTGCGTTCTTTCCAGCGGGCAGCCAAGCTCAACCCGGCCGGTACCAGTGCCCACATTCGCCTGGCCAAGCTGTACCGGAAGCTCGGGCGCGTGGCGGATGCCAGTGCGGAGCTGGAACTGGCTCGCATGTATGCACCACAGAGCCTGGCGGTACGGCGTATGCTGGCGGCCATCTACGTGGAGAGCGGTGACAACCTCACCACCGCCGAGAAGTTCATCGACGAGGCGTTGGCCAGTGGTATCGACCTGGAAATGCTCAAGCTCAAGGTACAACTGCTGCGGCAGCGGAAGCAGTATGCCAAGGCCTTGCTGGTGTTGGATGAAGCACTGGCCATCGCCCCCGAGGACAAGCAACTCAAGCTGATGCAGGCCGAGTTGATCGATGCTCAGCGGGCGGCCGGCAGCAAGAAGAAGAAAAAGAGACGCCGGAGAAAACCCCGTGGCCCGGTCATTATCAGGCCCGATTTCTAGGCGACCGACAGTCGCCCACTTCGGCCAGGAACTTCTCTATCGCCAGGTTGGTCAGATCGGGCATTTCGATGGGGCCGGTGTGACTGCATAGCGGCAGGGTCTGCAACCGGGCGTTGGGCATCAGCGATTGCATGCGCCGGGAGATCCAGTGCGGTGTGAAGCGATCTCGTTCACCGGCGATGATCAGTGTCGGCTGCGTGATCTCATGCAGATAGGGTTCGGCGGTGTGGCGAGCCGCTCCCTCCAGGGTGCGCACGAATACCCGGGGATCCATCCTGGCCAGGTGCTCCAGGTAGGGATAGAAATCCTCGCGCTTTATCAACTGGCCGTTGATCTCGAAGGTCTTGGCATATTGCAGGCCCAGCTCACTGTGGATGATCTGCCGCCAGAAGGGAAGCACCAGCGGAGTGAAATCGTTCACCACTCGCCTGGCCAAGGGAAAGATCGTCTTGGCCAGCCCGGAATCGTGCACGTGGTCGATGGCCCGTCCGTAGGAGCCGGTAATGGGCACCAGGGCGCAGACCCGCTCGGGATGGCGATGGGTGAATTCGAGGATGACCTGCACCCCCATGCTGTGGCCCAGCAACACCACCGGCTCCTTCTGGCCGGCATCGTCGAGCACCGCCTCCAGGTCCTGGCAGCATTCCTCGATGCCCAGGTTGTCCAGCTTCTCCGGGGGCGGGGTCTTGCCATGGCCGCGGTAGTTCCAGTGGATGAGCCGGTGCCGGGGGGAGAACTGGGGAATGATGTACTTCCACACGTAGCCGTCGCAACCCACGCCATCACACAGCACCAGGGTGGGGCGTCCGGAGCCGATGAGACGGTACCAGATGGGAGTGTCGTCGAAGGAGGGCACGGTCTTTTCCAGGTAGTTGTCCATTTGTGCTCCCGTCGTTGAACTCGGCGGGGCGCATCCTAGCAGAAAGAAAGGTTCCCTGACAACCTCGCCACCCGCATCATGGGTGGTGCGGGGCCACCCGCGTCATGGGTGGTGCCGGGTAGGAGGCCGCGCCGGGGGCCGGCGGATGCGCCGTTTGACAGCCGCTGCCGGAGCGGCTTACCTTGGACCCATGAGATTATCTGTGCATGGCGGTGTTTCCGGAACAGCGGGGCTGTTTGTCCTGCTGGTGTCGCTGGCCGGCTGTTTCGGCCAGTCGTCCCGGGATGGCGGTGAGACCCCGCAGCAGGCGGCCCGGCGTATCGTGCGCGATGACGGGGGTGCCCTGCTGGGAGTGGAACCGCCGCCCCTGCCGGCGGCTGAAAGCCCGGGAGAGAAGGGACCCTTCGTCGAGCCCCCCCTGCTGGAACGACCGGCACGACTGTACCACGTGGTGGTCGACTGTCGCGCCCGACTCGACGGTGCCGCCGTCCTGCTCGGGAAGCTGGCGGCGCTGCAGTTCATGCCGGTTGGCTATCCCGCCGTTGACCAGGCCGGCCAACCGGACGCCGCTTGTCGCTGGTGGCTGCTGGCCGGCAAGTTCGCCCGCCGGTCTTACGCCGAAGGGCTGGCAAGGGCACTGCGGGCAGCCGGCTTCGCGGCCACGCGGGTCGTCAGCGCCCCCTACCGGCACGATCGTTTCTGCCCCAGCAGCAATCCCCATCCCTCCCTCCCGGCCGTGGGCAGGGTGTTTGCCGGGATGCCGGGGCTGGCCGTGCCCTTGTTGCGGGAGCCGCGCAGCGATGCTCCGGGAACGGGGCAACAGCTGGCGGACGGAACCCTGCTGCTGGTGCACCGGCGAGGTGACGACACCCCGGGGGGCTGGTTGCGGGTGCAGGCCGGGTCGGCGCAGGGATTCTTACCCGCGGGCCGGGTATTGCAGGGACACAACGTCTATCCCGCTCCCGGCGGCAAGTGGGCGGTCATGGGCATTGCGCTGGGATGTGCCGATGCCTGTCGCTGGGACTACTGGCTGGTAGACCGGAAGCTGCAGAAACGCCAGTTGCTGGGTCCGGCGGTGGATCGTCTTCAGCACGCTTTCAGCCCCAACGGTCGCTGGCTGGCCTACTCCACCCCCGGCCGGCCGCTGCGGTTGCTGGAACTGGACCGGGCGGGCTCGGGCCGGCAGCTGGGAGCGGGCGTCAGTCCTTCCTGGAGTCCTGCTGGTGACCGGTTGTACTTCCGGCGTCCGGGCAACAAGAAGTGGCGCGACCAGGTGGTTTTTGCCTCCCCGCCGAGATGGCAGGTGCAAACCCTGTTCGACTTCCGGGGCCGGCCCTTCTATCCCCGCGGGCTGTCAGCCTATCCTCCGGCTGTCGATGTTCTGTCAGGGGGCACGCGCCTGTACACCATGTTTTACCGGCTGGTGAAACGGGACGGGGGACAGGGCGTGAATCGCTGGAAGGTGGTATTGACTCCGGATGGCAAGCTGGTGAGCAAGAAGGCCGAACAACTGACCGAGTAGCACGGCGGCAAGCGGGAGCCGGCAACATGGATGCATCAGCCTGGGGATACATGAGTGGAGCCGAGGCGGTCCTGGAGGGGCTGCAACGAGCTGGATTGCGGCGCCTGTTCGCCGAGCCCACCGCCAGCGGGGAAATCGTCGACGCCGGTCGCCGTTCCCCGGTGGAACTGGTCATGGTCACCCGCAATGGCGCCTCCCTGGTCATGGCCGATGCCCAGGCCCGCCTGACCGGCGAGCCGGCTCCCTGCCTGGTGGGAGCGGAACGGGGCCTGGCCGGGGTGGTTCCCTACCTGGCCACCGCCCGGCTCGACTCGGTTCCCGTGTTGGTGCTGGTGGCGTTGGCACCGGGGCAGGTCGTGGAGCCGGACAACCTGGTTGCTTCCTGCTCGGATGGATTCGGCCGCCAGCGGGCGGCGTGCAAGGGGGTGTTCGCCGTTCAGGAACCGGAAGAGGTGCCGCGCCTGTTGGCCCAGGCCCTGGGACTGTGCCGTTCCGGCGAACCCGGACCGGTGGCGCTGCTGTTGCCGGCCGAAGTGCAGGCCGGCCGGGGATGGATGCGGGGAACCGGTTTCCGGCGCACTCCCCGGCAACTGGACGAGGAAACGCGTGCCGGCTTGCACCGGCTGGCCGAGATCGTGGAAGGACACCAGCAGTTGCTCGTCTACGCCGGCGCCGGTTGCCGGGAAGCGGCCGAGGAACTGGACCTGCTGGCCCGGCAGCTGGAGGCCCCGGTGTTGACCAGCTTGACGGGACTGGGCGTGTTGCCCACCCAGCATCCCTGGCTGCTGGGATTCGGACCTCCCCCGGCCTGCACGCCGTTGGCCGACGATATCGTCGCCGACTGTGACCTGGTGTTGGCGGTGGGAGCCCATGTCTACCCCGGGGTCATGGAGAAGTTCCTGGAGACGGAAAAGGTGGTCCTGGTGGATTCCCAGCCGGTACGACCGCCCGGGTTGCCCGAGCGGCGCTGTTTCACGGTAGCGGCCAAGCAGGCCCTGCGCTTTCTACTGGAAAACACCCGGGCCCGCCAGCACCCGGAGATGGCCCAGCGGGTGCTGGGAGCCAAGCGGGCCTGGAAGAGGTCGTTGAAGGATCGGCCGGAGTGGAGCGAGGCGGTGGACCCGGTAAAAGTATTTCATCACCTGCGCGAGTTGCTGGAGGGCGAGGACATCCTGGTGCTGGATGCCGGGCGCCACGCCGCCTACGCGGTCTCGACCTTTCTGGTCAACCACCCGCACTCGTTCCTCATGCCGGTGGGCACGGCCGCCCTGGGTTACGCCGTCAGCGCCGGTGTGGCCGCCACCCTGACCAGGCCGCACAACCGGGTGGTGGCCTGCTGCGGAGACGGTGGATTGGTGCAATCGGCCTTCGAGTTGCTGACGGCCCGGCGTTGCCAGGTCAACCCGGTCGTGCTGCTGTTTTCCGAGGCACCGTTCTCGGCTTCGCCCGCCGCGGAAGACGGCCGCCTGTTGCAGCGACATGATGCCGCCTGGCTGGCTCCCATCAACGTGGAGAAACTGGCCGGCTCGCTGGACGTGGAGTACGTGCGCATTCACAATGATGGTCAATTGCCAGAAGGCTTGCGGCGGGCTCTCACCCGGGAGGCGCCGGTGCTGGTGGAACTGCGGGTCAGGTATCCGGAGGCCCACCGGACCGATCCCGCCTCGGGAACCATAGCCACGGGCCAGTTGCCACGCCAGCTGGCCCTGCGCATGGCCGCTCGTTCGGTACTGGCGCAGCTACTCGAGGCTGCGGCTCCGAGTGCTCAGTAGCAGGTCTAGTCCACCTTCTCGAGGTGGGGGCGCTGCTCCTCCTCGACCTTTTTCAGCTTGCGCTTCTTGACCTTCTTGAGCCGGGGCGCCGGCTGGTAGGGCTCCACCTTCTTCAGCCGTGGTGCCGGCTGGTAGTGGTGTTTCCTGGCCTTCTTGGGCCGGTAGCGACGCCCCCGATAGACGTGACCGCGGTGCCGGTACCACTTGCGGTAGGCCTGGCGGTGCTGTCGCCAGTACCTCACGTAGTAGGCCCGCTCGGCCGCCGGCAGCCATACCTGCCGGCCGCCCAGCCAATAGTAGGGTATGCCGTCGTCGGTGTAGTAGACGACGTAACCCTGGTACAGCAGCGGCCGGAAGCCATACTCCAGCGGCGGTCCGTACACCACCACTCCGGGGGTTGGGGGGCGGGGAGCCGGCCGGGCCACCACCACGCAGCCGGCGGCGAACAGAACCAGCCCCAATGTCACGACGACGTTCCTGAACATGACTTTCTCCGTTCGGTTGCTGAGTTGCGAACGATGCTATCACTGCTGGTGACGTGACGTGAAGGGTTTTTATTGTAGCAGCTGCTCTGGTTGTGCTCTTGCCGGGGTGATTCGGCAACGGCAGTCGCCCGGCCCCTTTCCCGGCAAGGCCAACTGGCCGCCTCGGGCCCGAAAAAATGTACGTTGCCGTCGTTGCCCGGGCGGGCTACACTGCCAAGCCATGGTGCTCAGCTGCCAGGCGCTCGATTACTACTACGGCTCCCGGCCGGCCCTGGCCGGGGTGGAATTTTCCATCGAGCCGGGCTGCGCCGGTTTGCTGGGGCCCAACGGGGCCGGCAAGAGCACCCTGATGAACTGCCTGCTGGGACGGCGTCGCATTCCCCCCGGCCGGGTGCAGGTGCTGGGACACGACCCGGCCCGGGAGCCGCTCGAGGTACGCCGCCAGGTGGGGGTGATGCCCGAGGCCGATGTCTATCTGCCCGGGGTCAACGGCCTGGAGATGACCGTGTTCTGCGCCCGTCTCTGTGGCTTGCCGCGGAGCCAGGCCATGAGCCGGGCCCACGAGGTTCTGGGATACGTGGGACTGGGCGAGGAACGCTACCGCCCGGTGGAACAGTATTCCACCGGCATGCGCCAGCGCCTCAAGCTGGCCTGCGCCCTGGTGCACGGGCCGCGACTATTGCTGCTCGACGAGCCCACCTCGGGCCTCGATCCCACCGGCCGCGAGCAGATGCTGGAACTCATCGAGGAGGTCACCCGCCAGGCGGGGCTGAGCGTGCTGCTGTCGTCGCACATCCTGGGCGACATCGAGCGGGTTTGCGACCAGGTGGTGATGCTGGCCGAGGGCCGGGTGGTGTTCAGCGGCAACCGCCAGGAGTTCATCACCCGGGGCAGCGGGCGGCTGCAGGTCAAGGTCAAGTCACAGCCGGAGCGCCTGGCCCAGGCCCTGCAGCAGCGGGGCTGCCAGGTGCAACAGCCACCCGGACGCGGCTACCTGGAGGTGGAGTTGCCCGCCGGCCAGTCGGTGGATCTGGTGTGGCGCCAGGCCAGCCGGCTGGGCCTGCAGATCCGGCACCTGTCGCCCCTGGCCGCGGGGCTCGACGAGGCCTTCCGCCAGGCCATGAACGGCGCCGTGCCGGCAGGCGGCAGGGAGCAGGCATGAACGACGGCGAGCAAACGGCCCGGGTGCAGCAACTGGTCTACCGCCCCTACCAGGGGCCGCTGGAGAGCCTGAGGGGGCGTTTCCGCGTGGTGGCTGCCCACCAGCTACGCTTGAGTCTCAAGGATCGCTGGTTCCGGCGCCTGCTCCTGGGCTCGTTCTTTCCCCTGGGCGTGTTTGCCGTTATCGTGGTGGTGCAGTCGCGCATCTCCCAGGCACTGGGCCGGGTACTCGATCTGTGGCAACCCTTTTGGGGTATCCAGCTCTTTTTCGCCCTGGCCCTGACCTACCTGTGCGGCCGGGCCAGCATCGGCGAGGACTTGCGCACCGGTGCCGCCACCGTCTACTTCACACGGCCGCTGACCCGGGCCGGGTACCTGTGGGGCAAGTGGCTGGGAGTGGCCCTGCCGGTGATGGTGGTCACCCTGGGACCGGCATTGCTGCTGGCCACTTTCCGGCTGCTGGTGGAGCCGGCGGCGACAGCCGCGCTGTTCCTGCGCTGGTTGGCCGCGGCGGCACTGGCCAGCCTGCTGGTAGCCGCCACCATGGGCTGGGTGATGCTGGGGCTGAGCGCGCTCACGCGCCGGGCCCGGGCTGCCGGTTTCCTGTGGATTGGCGTAGTGGTGGGTGGCTCGGCCCTGGCGGGAGGGCTGGCCGAAACGCTGGACGATTCCCTGTGGCGGGCCCTGTCCTTCACCGAGGGTTCGGCACACCTGTTTTCCTTCCTGGCAGAGGGACGGGTCGGCTGGGCCGAGGGGGCCATGGGCGCCGTGGGAATGGTGGCCTGGGCCCTGCTGGGTTGGATGGTATTGCGCCTGCGCCTGGCCGCGGCCCGGGACTGGGAGTAGACGGGTGACGGCGTTTCTACAACTGGAGTCGGTGAGCAAGTGGTACGGGCAGGTCATTGCCCTCAACGGCATCGACTGCCGCTCCGATGTTACCATCCTGGGACTGCTGGGGCCCAACGGCGCCGGCAAGTCGAGCCTGCTGAAGTTGCTGGTGGGGTTGGCCCGTCCCTCGCGTGGACGGGTACGGGTGTTCGGGCAGGAGCCCTGGCGCAACCGCCGGCTACTGGCCGACCTGGGATACTGCCCGGAACACCACCGTCTCTACGAGGGCCTGACGGCCCTGCAGTTCGTCACCCTACTGCTGCAGCTCAACGGCTACCGGGCCGCGCAGGCCCGGCAGCTGGCCGAGGCGGCCTTGGAGCGGGTGGAGCTTGTCGGCAAGCGCCAGGCGCCTCTGGCCACGCTGTCGCACGGCATGCGCCAGCGGGTGAAGCTGGCACAGGCCGTCGCCCACCAACCCTGCTGGCTGGCGCTCGACGAACCGCTCACCGGCATGGATCCGCTGGGCCGGTCGCTGACCATCGAGCTGGTGCGCCAACTGGCCGACCAGGGGGTGCGGGTAATCGTCTCCTCGCACGTGTTGCACGAGCTGGAGGCGCTCACCAGTGATATCCTGCTGTTGCACCGGGGCCAACTACTGGCCCAGGGGCCGGTGGCGCGAATCCGCGAACTCATCGACGAGCATCCTCATCGCATTCTTCTCAAGTGCCGGCAGACCCGCCGGCTGGGACAGCGACTGGCCGGCTACCAGTACGTGCGCCGGCTGGAGTTCGACAGCGGCAGCCTGGTGGTGGAGACGGATCGTCCGGACGAGTTCTATACCCTCATCGGCGAATTGGCCGCCGGTGACGACTTCGTCATCGAGGCCATGATGTCGCTGGATGACAACCTGGAGGCGGTATTTCGTTACCTGGTGAAATGAAGCAATCTGCACCCAACGCTGCCGCGGCGCCAACCACCCGGGCCTCGCCTCCCTGGTACGGGGTGTTGTGGCTGGTGGCCCGCCTGTTTTTCCGGCTCAACCTGGGATCCCGGAAGATCCTCTGGCTGGCGGCGCTGTTGCTGGTACCCCTGGGCCTGTGTACCTGGTGGCGCTTTGCCGAGCAGGGCCAGGCTGAACCCTTCTTCGTGGAGATCTCGGTCAACCTGTTGCTGCAATTGTTTTGCCTGGGCTTGCCGCTGTACCTGGGAGTGTCGGCGGTGCGGGACGAGATCGAGGACCGTACCATCACGTACTTGCTGGTGCGCCCGGCAGGCCGGGAGGCGGTACTGGGCGGCAAGGTGGTATCGGTGGTGCTGGTAGTGAGTACCTGGTTGCTGGTGGGGGAGGCAGCCAGCTTCCTGCTGGTAGTGAGTGCCGGCGGGGGCGCGGCCCTGGCCCGGAGCCTGCCGCTGTTGCTACGCCACGCGCTGGTGCTGGTTGCCGGGGCGGTGGTCTATACCGGGCTGTTTTCCCTGTTCGGCCTGCTGCTCAGGCGGCCTCTGTTGCTGGCCATCGTTTACGCCCTGGGCTGGGAGGCCACGGTGAGCAACCTGCCGGGGGGATTGCCGCGGTTGACCATCATGTACTACCTCAAGTCACTGTTGGGGCTGGGGCCCCAGGCGGAGGGAGTGATGTCGTTGCTGCTGCCGCCACTGGCAGCGGCGGGACCGGCAACGGCCCTGGCGGTATTGCTGGCAGTGATGGCGGTCGTTTACTCCGCGGTTTTCCTGGTAGCGGGCCGCAAGGAATACCGGTTGTGAATTTTACTGCCGGGGGCGTCCAGGTCGTGGATAACGGCCCCGGGGAACAGTTTTTCGACCTGCCGGCGCAGCCGTGCTTCCTTGGTGAAGAAGATCAGTTGAAAGTCGTTGTCCTGCTGGAACTGGCGTATCATGCGTAGCGCACCTTGCTCGCGCTGCGGATCCAGGGCCAGGAATGGTTCGTCGAGCACCAGCAGCCGAGCCAGGCCCTGCACCTGCCGGGCCAGGGCCAGGCGGGCGGCCAGGACGATGGCGTCGCGGGTGCCGCCGGACAGCAAGTGGGCCGGCCGCTCCCGGCCGCCGGCATCCACCGCATGCAGTTGCTCCTCGGTAATGTCTGTCATACCGGCCGGCCTCTCCCGGCCCAGCATGATGGCCAGATACCGGCAGAGACCATCACTGATCTCGGCCAGGCGACGATCACTGTCGCGGGCCAGCTCGGAAAACAGTCCGGCGGCAATGGCCCAGGCCCGCTTGTTCTTCTCCAGCTCGGCGATTTGTTCCTGCAACCGTCGTTGCTGGCCGGCCAGGGTACGGATCTGCTCGGGCAGATCGCTGAGCCGGCCCTTGAGCAGGCCGCGTTGCTCGGACAGGGACTGCTGGCGGGAGGCTTGCTGCCGTTGCAGGCGCTCGATACGTTCTTGCAGTTGCTCGAGCTGGTGGGCGAGTTTCTTGATGGTACCGGCGCTGGTCTCGTCGGCGGTGACGCCCTGCTTATCCAGCGACGCCAGGCGCCGATCGATGTCATCGATTATTTCCACCAACGTGGCCTTGCCGGCGGCGACGGACACCGGGTTGGGGAACTGCTCCAGCATTTCCTCCAGCCGCCGGCGTTGCTGCCGCCGGGCCAGGTATTCGTCCGGTTTTTCCAGGCCCAGCTCCTGCAACCAGCTATGCAGCTGCAGTCGGGCCGCCTGTTGCTGCTCCCCGGCGGCTCGCCGGGAAGCAGCCAGCTCCTGCAGCCGGGCCTCGAGGTCAAGCACCCGCTCCCGGCTCTCGGCCAGCAGCCGTTGCCGGCTGTCGCTGTCGGCCAAGATTTCTTCGAAGAATGTCCGCATCCCAACGGTGGTATCGGCCGCTATGCGCAGCTGATCGCCGTGGCGCTGGTTCCACTCCTCGCGCAGCTCGTTGATGAAGCGCGCTTCGGCCTGGCGATCATCGACCAGTTCACTGCGCCGGGCCGTGACCAGCAAGATTATCCCCGGCAGTATGGATGCCACCGCCAGCACCCAGCCCAGTGGTGGGGCCGCCAGGAGGATGGCGGCCAAAGCCGCGAGCAGGAACAGCGAGCCCGCCGCCAGGCGCCCCGGCAACCAGTGTGTCACCCGTCGCCGGGGCCGGTTGTCGCAGAAGCGTGTCAGCCGTTCCTGCAGGCGACGAGCCGTCTGGACCTGCGCTTGCTGCTGGTTTTCCTGACGGGCCAGCTCCCGCTCGGCCCGGCGGGCCTCGTCGAGTTGCCTGTCGAGCTCGGAGCTCTGGCCTTGCAGCCCGGCCGCCAGCTTGTTGGCGGCGTCCAGAGCCTGTTGCCGTTGCTCAAGTTCGGGCCGGCGATCCGCGGCAAAGGGTTCCATCTCTGCCAGTTCCCGGTGCAGCCGTTGCCGCTCCAGTAGCTGTCGTCGTTGCTGTTCGAGTTGTTGACGCTCCTGACTCAGGCGTTGCTCGTCGAGTCGTGCCTGTATCCCGGCGCGTTGCTCCTGCAAGGCGGCGATCTCCTTGCCCAGCGAAGTGATGTCGCCCTCCAGTTTCTTCACCTGCTGCTGCTGCCGGAGGATATCCTGGCGCTGGCTTTGCAACTGCGACAGTCGGCTGGCGGTTGCTGCGAGTTCCTGGCGCAACCGGGCCAGTTTCTTGTTATGCGCGGCCCGACGGTCGTCTCCGGCAAGCCGCTCCAGTTCCTCGCCCACGGCCTGCAGATCCACCCCGGCGCTGAACAACCTGCCCTTGAGGCTGCTCACCCAGTTGCGATCCTCGACGAGCTTCACCTCGCCGCCACGCACGGCGTGGATACCCAGGAAATCCTGTACCGCTATCCGTGGCACCTCGTCGCCGCCCAGCTCGACCTGGAGTTCCTCTCCGTAGCGCTCGCGCAACAGCTTGCCGGCGCGCTGGTTGCCGGGCGGATCGCACAGTGCCTGCAGCAGGGCATCGAACAGGGTGGTCTTGCCGCTCTCGTTGCTTCCCAGGAACACGGTGGTAGGTCCCAGAGGGAAGTCGGCTCCGCGGAACTTGCCGAAGTCGCCCAGGCGCAGCAGGCGGATCATCGTGCCTTCTCCAGGTGCCTTTTCAACTGCTCCAGGCCCAGCAGCCGTGCCCGCAGCCACATCTGGTGATCTTCGTGGTCCCTGGGCGGCTTGTTGTTTTCCCACAGCTCCAGAAACTGCCGCACCGCGGGCTCGGAGGCCGCCCCGGCCAGGACGGTTATCCCGGAGGTGTCGATCTCCAGGCGGCGGACCCGGCCGGCAAGCTCTCCCTGCAGCCGCTCGCCGAGCCGGGCTACCTCGTTTTCATCCTCTACCAGCCCCTGCAGGTGCACCTCCAGGTAGTCGTTATCGTGCAACTCGCCGGGAAGTTCCAACCCCGGCAGGGTGCCGTCGGGTAGCAGCGGCAAGGCCAGGGAACGAAAACAACCGGCGCTGGGGAAATCTACGAAGCGGGTGGAGATTTCCTCGGCCAGTGTCACCAGCCTCCCCCCGCGGGGGCCGAACTCTCCCCGCCGCCACACCCGGGCCGAGCCGGAATAGGCCAGCAGGCAGCCGTCGTCCCGGAAATCGGGAGGGCGGCTGTGGATGTGTCCCAGGGCGGCGTAATCGACCTGGTAGCGACTGAACAGGTCGCTGTCCAGGGTGGAACCACCCTGCTCGTCGTCCGCCGGCCCGCAGTAGCTCATGCCGGCGACCACCCCGTGGGCCAGGGCCACTCGCCAGCGGGCCTGCTTGGCGGGCACCGGCCAATCGGGGTAGTCCGAGTAGTCGTCCTGGTGGGGAATGGCCAGGAACTCGACCGGCTCGTCGCCGCTGCCCAGGGTCACCAGCTCGCAGGGCCTGGCGGCCAGCAGGCGGGCCTTGCCGAAATCGAAGGCCGACAACTGCTGGCGACCGGCTCCCAGTTGCTCGTGGTTGCCGGGCAGGAACAGGACCTGGGCGGCAACCTGCTCGAGGGCCTCGCGGAAGGGCCGGCGCAGTGCTTCCATGTCGGCCAGGCTGTCGAAGACGTCCCCGCACAGCAGCAAGTAGTCTGCGGGCAACTCGTTGCTCAGGCCGACGATCTCCGCCAGCACCGCCAGGCCGTAGTCACGCTCCGGCCCCTCCCGGACCAGGTGCAGGTCGGCCACGTGCAGTATGGTGACGGACATGGAGATCACCCGCTGGCGGAGCTGCCGCCGGTGGCGCCGCCGGCGGGGGCCGGGGTCAGCAGGCCCTCGGTCCGCAACCACTCGGCCAGGTGGGAGAAGAATTCTCCCCAGTCGGGGGGGCAGGAGTTGTGATCACCGTCCAGCGGCAGGAAGCGCACCCGCCGCCCCGCCCGGGCCAGCTGCTCGGCGTGGCTGAAAGGAATGAGATCGTCCTGGCGGCCGTGAACGATGAGCAGGGGAACGTCCAGGCGTGACACCACCGACAGGTTATCGAAGGGATCGGCCACCAGGAATCCCGGCAGCATGAAGCGCGCGGCCATGGCCCGCAGGCTGGTAAAAGTGGACTGCAGGATCAGTGCCGCCGGCGTGCGCCGCGCCGCCAGCGCGCACACCACCCCTCCGCCGAGGGAGCGGCCGTGGTAGATGAGGCGGCCGGCGTCCACCTCGGGCCGGCGGACCAGCATGGTCACGAACTTCTCGAAATCGTGGACGATGGCTTCTTCCGAGGGCGAACCGGCACTGCGGCCGTAGCCACGGTACTCGGGCAGCAGCAGCGATACTCCCAGGCGGCGATAGGGTTCCAGGGTCTCCGGCCAGTAATCGATGAGCTCGGCATTGCCGTGGGCGAAGACCACCAGCGGCGCCGGTGCCGTGGGCGAGGCGCCGTGCGCCGGCAGGTACCAGGCCTCCACCCGGCCGGCATCGGTGTCCAGCCAGAGCTTCTCCAGGCCGGGGACATCGGCGCCGGCCCGGGGCAGGGGAGTGACCAGGTGGCGGGGAAATACGATTCGCCGCTGCAACAGGGTAAGCCCGAACATGATCAGTACCACCACCACGGCGGCCAGGGCCGCGATTTTTGTAACCCGGTGCACGCCCCGAAGCATATAGCAGCCCACCGACAAGGGGGTCAATACAACGATGACATGTTTCTTCTTCATGGTTGGATAGGCAACAACGGGGCTGTGGGACGGCAGGTCTTGTTGGCAGGTGGATGAGGTGCTAATAATGGGCGAGTGCGATGGCGTACTGGGGAAGGGTCGGAAGGTGAGCGACCCGTGATTGCTTGACGGGAGAGGCAGGATGTCCGACCGAGAAGAGAGCAGGGAAGAGCTGCTGGTCGAGCTGGAGCGCCTGCGGGAGATCGAGCGGCGTTTCCAGCGCATGGGAGAGATGATCTCCGACTATGCCTATTCCTTCGCGATGGAGGAAGATCTCTCCATGCAGGGGGAGTGGTTGTCGGAATCCTTTACCCGGGTGTTCGGCTACACCCTGGATGAGGTCAAGCAACTGGGCGGGTGGCAGGTGCTGATTCATCCTGACGACCGGGAGACGGCGGCAGAACACGTACGCCGGGTGCTGGCCAACAAATCCGATGTTTGCGAGATGC
>QMME01000063.1 GCA_003647095.1 Deltaproteobacteria bacterium | reverse complement strand
GGCTGCAGCGGGCCGAACAGGCAGGGCGCCGGGTGGTGCTGCTGTTGCACCAGGACCCCCGGGGTACGCGGGAACAACCCTGGGGGCGGCGTTACCATGCCAACCTGCCCTTTCCCACCGAGCCGCTGGGGCTGCGTACCTTCCAGGAGTGGAATTACGACAGCAGCGAATGGGATTCCGATCCCGCCGATAAGCGCGCCGGCGAGGACGAGACCCACAACTCGGCCGTGCGCCTGCTACGACTCATTGCCCGCCATGTCGACATCGTCATCACCGGCCACATCCATGACGACGAGGATACCTTCGTCGAGCCCGGTGCAGAACTGGTGCCGGGTTCCGGCATTCGCGCCAGCCGGCGCATCCACTTCATGCGACTGGCCACCTCGGCCTCCACCCCCGACGACGAGGACGGCTACTGGGGTTACCGCCTGCTGCAGTTTGCCGCCGGACGCCTGCTTACGGCCCGCTACCAGCCCGGCTTCGGCTGGGTCTCGGTGCCCTCCGGCAACCTGTGGGTGACGGGAGAAGGAGCGGCACCGGGATTCGGCGCCCGGCTGGTGGGGCAGTTGCTCTATGTCGTTCACAACGGCCTGCCGCAAGCGGCCCGGGGGCGCCTGCGGGCCTGGCTGCCCGCCTATCCCCAGGGAATACGCCTGCGTGGCAGCGGCGCCGGCCTGGTGGAGATGGTCGATAGCGGGGTAGCCGTGTCCGGCCATCGCCTCTACTACTTCAAGGTGGAGGTTCCCGGGGTGCGCGCTGGCAGTTTTCCGGTGGCACCCGGTGACGAGCAGGTGTTGCGCATCGAGTGGGAACGGGCCAGTGACAACCAGGTACCCCAACCCTACTTCCAGCTGGCCCGCCGGGTGACTCCCGGCCAGGAAGTGGTGTTCGACGCTTCTGCTTCGCGCGATCCCGACGGTGGCCGCCTGGTTCGCTACCTGTGGGACTTCGGCGACGGTTTTGATGCCCGAGGTGTCAAGGTCGGCCACGCCTACCGGCGCCCGGGCAACTACCCGGTGCGCTTGACGGTGATCGACGACTGCGGGGCGCCCGGCAGCTTTGCCACCACCCTCGAGGTGGCGCCGCCCACGGTGTGTGCAGCCGGGCGAGGAGCCTGCGTGGCTGGTTGCCTGGCCCTGCCCTTGCTGGTGATGGCGGTGCTCCTCGTCTGGCGCCGCCGGCGCAGCCGCTGCTAGTTGCCCTGGTCGTGGTCAGCCACCATCTGCCGGTAGAGATCCACTTCCCGGCTGTTGCCGATGACGATGGGGCAGCGCTGGTGAAGCTTTTCGGGCTGGATGTCGAGGATGTCCTGGCGGCCGGTGGTGGCGGCGCCACCGGCCTGTTCGGCCAGCCAGGCCAGCGGGGCGCACTCGAAAAGCAGGCGCAGCTTGCCGGTAGGATGCTTCTTGTCGGCCGGGTAGAGAAAAACACCGCCGTAGAGCAGGTTGCGGTGGAAGTCGGCCACCATGGAGCCGATGTAGCGGGACGACGTCTTCTCGTAGTGGGGGTCGGAGCCGAAGCGAATGTGATCGGCAAAGCGCTTGGTGGGTTCGTCCCAGTGCTTGTAGTTGGTTTCGTTGGCCGAGAAACAACGGCACTGGTCGGGAATGCGCATGTCCGGGTGGGAAAGCACGTATTCTCCCACCTCCGGGTCCAGGGTGAAGCCGTGTACTCCGTTGCCGGTGGAATAGACGAACATGGTACTGGAACCGTAGATGACGTATCCTGCCGCCAGCAGGCGCCGGCCCGGTTGCAGGAAATCGACTTCCTCGCAGGCGCCCCACTTGGTGACCCGGCGGTGGATGGAAAAGATGGTGCCGATGCTGACGTTGGCGTCGATGTTGGAGGAGCCGTCCAGGGGATCGAACATGATCACGTAGGTGTCGTGCTCGTCGGGGTGTGGCGGCAGGCGCATCACCCCCTCTTCCTCCTCCGAGGCCATGCCGGCCACGGCCGGCAGCCACTGCAGGGTGTTCATGAGCAGTTCGTTGGACATGACGTCGAGCTTCATCTGCTGTTCGCCCTGGATGTTGACCCGGCCGGCCTTGCCCAGCACGTTGGTGAGGCCGGCCCGTTGCACGCGCGAGCCGATGATCTTGGAAGCTACCCCGATGCGCCGCAGGATGTCGGCGAAGAAGCCGCGCGAACGTGGATGCAGGTGTTGCTCGGCGGAAATGAAGCTCTCCAGCGTTTTGAAACCCTCGAACTCATCGAACTCGCGTTTGCGCAACTCCAGGCTCTCTTCGGAAACTCGTTCATTCATACTCGACCCCCTTTGACGGCCCGAACCTACGCCGCCGATGTTAGCACACAAGGAGGTCTTTTTGACAAGGGGGAGGCTACATGCCCGATTGTACCTTCCACTGCCCGTTTTCGCGCACCAGTTTCATGCGCTGGATGTCGTCCTTGAGTTGCCACTGCTCTCCGCTGGGAAGCTTGGTCAGGTAGCGAGCCAGAAAACGAAAATCGATGGTGGCCCGATCTCCTTCAACCTTGACATCCTTCAGGGCGATGCTCAACGACAGCTTGTCAATCATCTTGAAGTACTCGCTGAAGTGCTGGCGCAGGCCCTGGAGATCGTAATCGTCTTCAGTGTCGTTGGTACCGCAAGTTTCGTAGAAGGAACTGGAGGCGAGCCCGGCCAGGGCCTCTACGTCCTTGTTCTCGTAAGCCTGCTGAAACTTCTCCATCAGTGCCAACAGGGCCCGGTTGTCGGGTGTGTCGGGCACCTCGATGTCCAGGCCGGGAATCAGCTTGGGTCCACAAGCAGTGGCAAGTATCAGCAACAGCAACGCCAGGGTCGTTCGCATGTCATCCTCCTTGGCCGGGCATTGTCGGCCCTGGTTCCATATTGTGTCAAGCTATCTGCATCAAGGGCCGGTCAACGTGTTGGTCATTTTCTGGAACACCTTAGTGATGGTGAATATTTCCCGAAACGGGGCGGGACCTGCTTTGTGCTTGACCCGGACCAGCCGGGAGGGGTAATCGAAATGGGAGATGAGGCCCCCTCGCCACTGGCTGGGCCGCTTCTTGCGGTCTTGTGTCTCTGGCTTCGACGCCAGCGCGGCCCTGGCCCGCTGGGAGGATTTCCACGCCGAGCACCCGCGGCTCGAACAGGCGGACGCCATCCGCCGTTTCCTGGAGCAACGGCTGCGCCAGACCGGGCTGGTCTACGGTACACCACTAGCCTCGGTGGCTACTCTCACCAGGCATACCAGTGGAGGAGCCAGCCGCCGCCGGGCCGCTTTCATGGCCATCCTCAAGGTGGAGGTGGACCTGGTTCTGGAGGTGGGTTGTGCCGTGAGCCATTGCGCTGAGCCTTCCCGGCAGACCGGCGAGATTCTGGTCTGCCTGGCCTTGCTGCGAAACCGCTGGCGGCTGGCCCGCCGTATCGACCGCACCATCACCCGGGCATCACCGGCTATCGGCCAGGCTCGCCTGGAGCGGATGGCCCAGTGGGTGGAACGTGACCTGTGGCGACAGGCTTACCTTGCCGGCAATCCCCTGCTGGGCCTGCCGGTGCACAACTCCCTGGCCTACGTGGACGCCAAGACCCTGGGGCGCCTGGCCATTGCTTACTATGAACGCGGTTTGGATAAGCCGGCACTGCAGAGGGTTCTCGACTACCGCGATCAGGAGCGGGAACTGCTGCTGCGAGCCATGGTGGGGTTGACACTGGCCGACCGTCCCCTGGATGCAGGTTCGCTGTCGGTGATGAGCCGGCAACTGCGCCTGGCCGGCATTCCGCGACGAGCCCGGCGCCGCCTGGACGCTCTGGCACGAGGCCAGCTGGAGCCGGCGGAGGTGGCCGCGGTGGTCGGCGATGACCGGGCCCGCGACTTTCTCATCGAGCAGGTATTGCTGGGGGCCATGCTCGATGGTCACTACAGTCAGCGGGAATCGGTGTACATCGCCGACCTGGCCGGCTGGCTGGGAGTAGGGCCGGAGGAACTGGCCCGGCGTGAGGCCGAAGTGCTGGCCTTCTACGAGGGCAACAAGGACTTCCTGGATCTGTTCATGGTGGGCTCGGCGGTGCGCTTTCACCGGCAGCGCTGGCTGGGACGGCTGCAGAACTCCATCCGCGACAACCTGGAGCGTATCGTCGCCGAGATCGCCTCCACGCGGCAACTGGCCGAGCTGTTGAAGAAGGCCAGCCGCGGTGAGACCCTGACTCGCCAACAGCGCCGGGAGATGATTCGCCGCCTGCTCGACATCCTGCGAGCCATCCCCTCGCTGGCAATATTCGCCCTGCCGGGGGGAGCGGTGTTGCTGCCGCTGGTGTTCAAGCTTCTGCCCGACGAACTCAAACCCCGTTCGTTTGCGGGCCGGGATAAGCAGGCTGGCCTGGGGGATGACGAAATCGATCCCCTGGACGACAAGGGATAGACGAGCTGGCCGAGACCGGACTAGTCGTTGTCGTCCTTCTCTCCGAACACCTCGGCCTCGAAGACCTCGATGCGGGTACCCGCTTCGCGCCAGCAACCCGGGGGCAGGCCGGCCTTGAGACAGGTGTGATCCAGGAAGGTTTCGCGATCCCAGCCGTACTCGGTGGCCACCTGGGGCAACAGCACCCCGGAGTGGAAACCGCGGGTAATGTAGATGCCGTGACGGCCCACTTCCACCAGTTGCGGGTCGTCGATCTGGCGCAGCGGGCTGAGCACCGATATCTCCAGGTCCACCGCGTCCAACTCCTCCGGGCGCAGGGGCGGGAACCGGGGATCGCGCTGGGCGGCGGAAACGGCCATCTCCTGCACGGTGTACACCAGTGGTTGTTCGCTGGTGAAGGTGCCGATGCAACCACGCAGCTGGCCCTGCAGGTGCAGGGTGACGAAGGCGCCGCCGGGTCGTGACAGGCCGGGGCTGTCGGCCTCCACCTGCTCGAAGCGGCCCTGGGTGAGCTGCTGGGCGATGGTTTGCCGGGCCACCTGCAGCAGCCTCCGGCGTTCTGCGGGGGTCAGTTTTTCTTCGGTCATGACTCCTCCGACTTGATGGTGAAACGGCCCCGCTGCCCGTCGCGGCGGTACTGCAACCAGTCGGCGATGATACGGGCGTGATCGAAGGCCAGGGGGGCTGGCAGTCGCCCGGGAGCGAACAGGCCGGCTGCGGCAGCATCGTCGCCGCCACGTGGTTGGCCCCGGGCCCGGGCGATGAAGACCACGGAGAGGGTGTGATGGCGGGGATCGCGATCCGGGTCGCTGTAGGTGTGAAACTGCTCCAGCAGCTCCACCTCCAGGCCGGTTTCCTCGCGGGCCTCGCGCCGGGCGGCTTGTTCGGCCGATTCTCCGTAGTCGATGAACCCTCCGGGCAGGGCCCAGCCCGGGGGCGGGTTGCGCCGCCGCACCAGTACGATCCGGTCCTCCACCTCGATGATGATGTCGACGGTGGGGTAGGGATTACGCGGCTGGACGCTCATGGAAGATGCATAGCAGACCGATTGGGTGAGGGTCAATCGCTCCCGCGAGGCCCGGTACCGCCACGCAGCTGGCCGGGTGGCGGAAACGGGTTGGAAGAGGAGCGCTCCAGCGGCGCCCGATCAGGGGGCTCTTGTGGCCTCCGCCGGCATCTGGTAATTGTTTTTCTTCGGCCGGAGGGATTCCGGTCACGGTGAGAAAATGGTTGCCGGTAACCAGGATCAGGCGGTCTGGGCGATTGTGGTGGCGGCCGGACGCGGCGAGCGTTTCGGCGGCGACCGGCCCAAGCAGTTCGTGAGCTGGGGCGGGCAGAGCCTGCTGCAGCACACCCTGCGAGCCTTGTGGGCGGCCGGTCACTGGCAGGGCCTGGTGGTGGCGGTGCCTCCCGGGCAGGAACGACGGCGCCAGCTTTTACCCGCGGAGTTGCAGAACGAGTCCCGGGTGCAGCTGGTGGCCGGCGGGCGGCGTCGGCGTGACTCGGTACAGGCGGCGCTGCAGGTGTTGCCGGACGACGACGGCCTGGTACTGGTGCACGACGGGGTACGCCCGCGCCCGAGCGCGGAGCTGGTTGAGCGCGTTCTGGCGGGTGCCCGCGAACATGGCGCCTGCGTGCCGGTGGTGACTCCGCGGGACACCGTCAAGCGCCTGGAAGAGAATGGACGAGTGGGCGGCACTCTCGATCGTAGACGTCTGGGCCTGGCCCAGACTCCCCAGGGATTCCGCCTGGAGATCCTGCACCGGGCCTACCGGCAGGCCGGAGAGCAGGATTTCACCGACGATGCCGCCCTGGTGGAAGCGAGCGGGCATCCGGTAGCCTGGGTGGAGGGCGAGGTGGACAATATCAAGATTACCGAGCGCGGCGATCTGCAACGCCTGCTGGCGGCACCGCCGCGGGTGGGTATCGGTTACGATGTTCACCGGCTGGTACCGGGGCGCCGGCTGGTGCTGGGCGGGGTGGAGATCTCGCATTCCCGGGGAGCCCTGGCACATTCGGACGGGGACGTGGCCCTGCACGCACTCATGGATGCCATCCTGGGAGCTGCCGGGCTTGGTGACATCGGTCGCCATTTCCCCGACGACGACCCCGGCCTGGCAGGGATCTCCTCGCTGGAGTTGCTGCGCCGCACCCGCGGCCTGGTTGAAGGAGCCGGGTTCACCGTAACCTCGGTCGATGTCACCATCGTGGCCCAGCGGCCC
This sequence comes from Deltaproteobacteria bacterium, assembly GCA_003647095.1. Classification (GTDB taxonomy): domain Bacteria; phylum Myxococcota; class B64-G9; order B64-G9; family B64-G9; genus B64-G9. Next base: position 7,994 of record QMME01000063.1, on the reverse strand, counting down.
CGGCTGGCCGGCTATCTGGTGGAGATGGCCGGGCGAGTGGCCACGGTGCTGGGGCTCGCTCCCGGGCAAGTGGGGTTCAAGGCCACCAGCGAGGAGGGCCTGGGTGTTACCGGAACCGGTGAGGCCGTTGCCGCCCAGGCGGTGGCGGTATTGACTGGTTGGGAGCAGACGGGTGACTGAAGCCGAAGAACAAGCAGCGCTGCCCGATGCCAGCGAGCTGGACGGCGCGGATCTGGCGGCCGAACGGCAGCGCCTGCGCCGCCTGTGGCGCCGGGCCCGGTTGACCTGCCTGCTGGTGCCACTGCTGGCGGCACTGCTGGCCTGGATGCTGGCCGGTGACCTGGCCTACTTTTTTAAGCCGCGCCAGCCGCTCGACCTGGGTCGGGCCGAGGACCTGCCGGCCGGTCACCTTCCTGCGGGTGGTTTCGTGCGCATTGCCGGTATCGCCCGGGACATGTGCATTCGCTCCAAGCTGCTGGGAGGAACGGTGAAATACGCTTTCCTGATGGGTTCCGAACAGGCGGCGCGTATTTTGCTGGAGAAACCCGCCGCCATCGAGGAACCCTGCCTGGGGGCGGAAGACGGCACTTTCAGTGGCTGGCTGCTGGATGTTTCCGAAAACCGGCGCTACCAGCCGGTGGTGGAGTATTACCGGCAGCACTTCACCTCCGCTCCGGCCCGGGGGCCCCTATTCCTGCTGCGCGATGGTCGGGCACCCGGAAGCGCCTGGTGGGCCCCGGCCCTGCTGGGAGTGCTGCTGTTGTTGTGGTTATGGAACCTGTGGCTGGCCTGGCGCCTGCGGGGCCGTCTGGACTGAACAAAGGCGAGGAGAAAGCGAATGACCCTGAGCATCTTCAACACCTTGAATGGAAGGAAGGAAGTCTTCGAGCCCCTGCGGCCGGGCCAGGTGGGCATGTACGTCTGCGGGGTCACCGTCTACGACATGTGCCACATCGGTCATGCCCGGGCCTACGTCACGGCCGACGTCATCTACCGTTACCTGCAGCATCTCGGCTACCGGGTCACCTACGTGCGCAACTTCACCGACGTCGACGACAAGATCATCAAGCGGGCCGCCGAACTGGGCACCACCCCGGAAAAGCTGGCCGAGCGGTACATTCGTGAGTTCTCCACGGACATGCAGGCGCTGGGCCTGCAGCGCGTGGACGTCGAGCCGCGGGTAACCCAGCATATCAACGAGATCATCGAGCTGGTGCAGTTGCTGATTGAACGCGGCCACGCTTACCAGGTGGAGGGAGATGTCTACTTCGACGTGCCCTCCTATCCCCAGTACGGCAAGCTGTCGAAGCGCAACCTGGAGCAGATGAAGGCCGGGGCGCGGGTGGAAGTGGATCCCCGCAAGCGCAGTCCGCTCGATTTCGCCTTGTGGAAGGCGGCCAAACCCGGCGAACCCTGGTGGGAAAGCCCCTGGGGTCGGGGCCGGCCGGGCTGGCACATCGAGTGCTCGGCCATGAGTGCCAAGTACCTGGGTCGCCCCTTCGACCTGCATGGCGGGGGCAAGGACCTGGTATTTCCCCACCACGAGAACGAGATCGCCCAGTCGGAAGCAGCCTATGGCGGTGAATTCGTGCGTACCTTCTTCCACAACGGCTTCGTCAACATCGACAAGGAAAAGATGTCCAAGTCGCTGGGCAACTTCTTCACCATCCGCCAGATCTGCCAGCTCTACGATGCCGAGGCATTGCGCTACTTCCTGCTCACCACCCACTATCGCAGCCCCTTGAACTTCGAGGTGGAGTTCGTCTGCCCGGCCTGCCAGGGAAAGCTGAACCGCCAGCAGGTGGAGCAGCGTGCCTGCCCGCACTGCTCACGGCAGCTGAGCGAGCAGGAGGCCGAACAGGCGGTGCGCTTTCCCTCCCTGGAGGAAAGCCGGCGCCGGCTGGAGTATCTCTACAATACCCTGGCCCGCATGGATACCCACCTGCAGCAGGCGACCACCGGGGTGGGCGAACTGCTGGAAACCGAGCGGGTGGAACGACTCTGGCCGCAGTTTCTCGAGGCCCTGGACGACGATTTCAACGCCGCCGCCGGACTGGCGGTGCTGGCCGATGCCACTCGCCTGGCCAACGAGGTGATGGACAACAAGGCCGGCCGGCCCGAGGGCCTGGTCACCTCCACGGTGCAGGAGCTACGGGGGGTGTTGCAGCGGGTAGCCGCGGTGCTGGGGGTGCTGGAGCGCAAACCGGCCGAGGCCTTGCAGGCCCTACAGGCCGGGGCCCTGCACGGTCGCAGCGTCGACCGGGAACGCATCGAGGAGCTGGTGGCCGAACGCAGCCAGGCTCGCAAGACGCGAGACTTCCAGCGGGCCGACGCCATCCGCGACGAGCTGAAAAGGATGGGGATCGAGTTGATGGACGGGCCCGAGGGAACCACCTGGCGTATAGCCGGGTAGGCGGCCGGACATGCCCGGGCTCGAACTGGCAAGCGCCTTCCAGCCGGCCGGAGACCAGCCCCGGGCCATCGAGGAACTGGTAGCCGGTCTCCAGCGTGGGGAGCGCCACCAGGTGCTGCTGGGGGTGACCGGCTCGGGCAAGACCTTCACCATCGCCAAGGTGCTGGAGCGGGTGCAGCGTCCAGCGCTGGTCATCGCCCACAACAAGACCCTGGCCGGGCAGCTCTATGCCGAGTTCCGCGAGTTCTTTCCCGGCAACGCCGTTTGCTTCTTCGTCTCCTATTACGATTACTACCAGCCCGAGGCCTACATTCCCCAGAGCGATACCTACATCGAGAAGGATGCCGCCATCAACGACGAGATCGATCGCCTGCGCCACGTGGCCACGCATGCCCTGCTCACCCGGCGCGACGTCATCATCGTGGCCTCGGTCTCCTGCATATTCGGCCTGGGACCGGTGGAAAACTACGGGCACATGCGCGTGGATATCGCTTGCGGCCAGGCGCTGGGCCGCGACCAGTTACTGCGCCGACTGGTGGAGATTCATTACAACCGCAACGACATCGATTTCCACCGGGGCACCTTCCGGGTGCGCGGGGAGGTGGTGGACATCTTTCCCGTCTACGAGGAGGAGCGGGCCCTGCGGGTCAGCTTCTGGGGAGACGAGGTGGAGTCGATCCACCTGCTGGATCCCTTGCGCGGACGGCGCCTGGAGCCGCTCGAGCAGGTGGCGGTGTATCCCGGCAGCCACTACGTGACCGGGGAAGGGGTGCGGCGCCAGGCGCTGCAGACCATCGCCGCGGAGCTCGAGCAGCGCCTGGAACAACTGCGTGCGCAGGGTCGCCTGCTGGAGGCCCAGCGCCTGGAACAACGTACCAACTATGACCTGGAAATGCTCGAGCAGATGGGCTACTGCCACGGGGTGGAAAACTACTCGCGCCACCTTTCCGGGCGCCGGCCCGGCGAACCGCCGGCAACGTTGATCGAGTACCTGCCCGGCGATACCGTGGTGGTCATCGACGAGAGCCACCAGACCCTGCCGCAGATCAAGGGCATGGTGCGTGGTGATCGCTCGCGCAAGCAGACCCTGGTGGAGCACGGATTTCGGCTGCCCTCGGCCCTGGACAACCGGCCGCTGAGCTACGAGGAGTTTGCCGCCCGGGTCGGTCAGTGTATCTATGTTTCGGCCACCCCGGCCGAGTTCGAGATTGGCCTGGCCGGAGGAGTGCTGGTGGAGCAGATCAACCGTCCCACCGGTTTGCTGGACCCACAAACCCTGGTGCGGCCGGCGGCCAGCCAGGTGGAGGACGTCCTGGGAGAGATCTCCCGGGCGGTGGCGGCCGGCCAGCGGGTGCTGGTAACTACCCTGACCAAGCGTCTGGCCGAGGAATTGACCGATCACCTGGAAGAGCAAGGCATCCGCGCCCGCTACCTCCACTCTGACATCGATACCTTGCAACGGCTGGCCATAGTACGCGACCTGCGCCGGGGCGAGTTCGACGTGCTGGTGGGCATCAACCTGCTGCGAGAGGGGCTGGACATTCCCGAGGTGGCGCTGGTGGCGGTCCTGGACGCCGATCGCGAGGGATTCCTGCGCAGCGCCACCGCTCTGGTGCAGACGGCCGGCCGGGCGGCTCGTCACCTGGAGGGCCGGGTGATCTTCTACGCCGAGCGCATGACGCCTGCGTTGCAGCAGGCCCTGGACGAGACCCAACGACGCCGGCGCCTGCAGGAGCGCTTCAACCGCGAGCATGGCATCGAACCGCGTTCCATTGTCAAGGCCCTGCCCGGACCGCTGCCGGGCGAGGAAGCGGCCGCGGCGACCGTTCCGGAGGGGGAGAATGTCGAGTTTCTTCTCGACGAGGAGAACTTCACCGGCCGCCTGGCGCAGCTCGAACGCCAGATGCGCTCGGCCGCCGAGGCACTGGAGTTCGAGCGGGCCGCGGAGCTGCGCGATCGCATCAAGACTCTCAAGCAGTGGCGCCTGCGAGTGAGCTGAACCATGGAAGACGAAACCCCAGTCCTGGAGCCCGGGCAGTTGCAGCGCATGCTGGCTTCCCTGCCGACGGAAAGCGGGGTCTACATCATGAGAGACCGCTCCGGGGCGGTGCTCTACGTGGGCAAGGCCCGCAACCTGCGCGCCCGGGTACGCAGCTATTTCCGCCGCTCCGGCGACAATCGCCCCTTCGTCCGCCGGCTGGGACGGCTGCTGCACGACATCGAGGTGGTGCTCACCCCCACCGAGAAGGATGCCCTGGTGCTGGAACGGCGGCTGGTGCAGCAATTGCATCCGCGCTTCAACGTGGATCTCACCGACGACAAGAATTTCCTCTCCCTGCTCATCGGCGCTGGCGAGTTTCCCCGCCTGGTGCTGGCCCGCCGCCGGCCCCGGGCCACGGGGGAACATCCCGCGGGCCGCTGGTACGGTCCCTACACCTCGTCCCGCCAGGCTCGCCAGCTATTGCGCCTGGTGCAACAGGCTTACGGGCTGCGCACTTGCAGCGATCGCCGCCTGGCCGGGCGCAGTCGCCCCTGCCTGCTGTACCAGATGGGTCGCTGCAGTGCTCCCTGCACGGGGCTCATCGACCAGCAGGAGTATGCCGAGCGGGTGCGCCAGGCCCAGCGCTTCCTGCGTGGCCGGCGCCGGGAGGTGTTGCAGGCGCTCGAACAGCGCATGCAGCAGGCCGCGGCCCGACTCGATTTCGAGGTGGCCGCCCGCCTGCGCGATCGCTGGCAGGCGGCCCGGAAGGCATTGGCGCAGCAGGCCATCGTGGAGTCCAACCGGGGCGACGTCGACGTGGTGGCCCTGGCCAGCCAGCAGGAACAGGCGCTGGCGTTGATCATGCAGGTACGCGACGGTTGTCTGCTGGGGGTGACCCAGTTACCCTTCAACCTGCTCCAGGCGCCGGCCACAGACAGCCTGCGTCAGCTGCTGGTACAGCATTACTCCAGTGGTGCCGACGTACCCGGGAGACTGCTGGTGGACCGGCTGGCCCTGGTCGGTGGTGAGGGCCGGCACGACCTGGAGGCGCTGGGGCTGTGGCTGGAACAGTTGCGGGGCCGGCGCGTCAAGGTACATTCCAGCACCCGTGGTACCGCCGGCCGACTGCTGGAGATGGCCCGCCGCAATGCCGGCCAGGCCCTGCAGCAGCGCCTGGAGGTGCAGGAACGCGGGAGAGAGCGCCTGCTGCGCCTGCAGCAACGCCTGGGGCTGGGCCGGCTGCCGGAGCGCATCGAGTGCGTTGACCTGTCCACCACGGGCGGACGCGAGAGCGTGGGTGCGGTCAGCGTGTTGCTGCGGGGCCAGCCCCGGCCGCAGCTGTATCGCCACTACCGCATTCGCCGCTCCCCGCTGGACGATGACCTGCAGATGATGCGCGAGGTGGTGCAACGACGCCTGCAGCGACTGCAGGCCGAGCAGAAACCGCTGCCCGACCTGCTGCTGCTGGATGGTGGCCGCGGACACCTGCGGGTGGTGGCCGACTTGCTCGCCGAGTTGGGGGTGGAGGTGGAACTGGCGGCCATCGCCAAGGGACGGGCGCGCCGCCGCCGGGGCCAGCAGATCCACGACGAGGTTTACCGGCCCGGGCGCAAGAATCCCTGGCTGGTCAAGGCGGGCCACGAGGAGCTGTACCTGCTGGCGCAGGCTCGCGACGAGGCTCACCGTTTTGCCATCGGCCATCACCGCCGCCTGCGCGGCCGCGGGCAGCTGAATACCACCCTGGAGCAGGTGGCGGGAGTGGGGCCGGTGTTGCGCCGGCGCCTGCTCGATCATTTCGGCAGCCTGGAAAGAATGTCCCGGGCGACACCGGCCGAGTTGCTCCAGGTCAGGGGAATCTCGGCCCGGCTGGCCGGGCGCCTGCAGGAGTTTCTCGCGCAGCAGCTAGTGTGTCCGCCGGGGACCGGTGAATCGGTAGATCGTGCTTGACCAGGGGCCGGGGGGGCTGTAGGACTGGAATAGGCCAGGGAGGGCCGGCTTCATGAAATTGTATCCCAAACAGGTCAGCGCCATTGCCCGTGACATGGTGGAAAAACTTGTCGCCGCCGGCGACATCGAGATCGATGAAGGACTCGAGGGTGAGACGGTCAAGGATTTCGAGGCCATCCTCAACGAGTACGTGCGGGCCGAGAACGAGGTGGGCAACACCGCCCGCAAATTGTTGCAGGCCCGCGGCTGGCCCTCGAGTCGTTACGGTGAGGCCCGGCGGGCCGCCGCCGAGATTCGCCGGGTGCCGTTGGGCGAGGATGCCATAGCCTACGTCATCGAGCAGATCCTCGAGTTCCTGATGATGTCGAACCGTATTGCCGAGGTCTATTCCGAGGATCGGATAATGAGAAAACGCCTGGCCGGCATCATGCGCCAGCATCTGCGCCTGCACGAGGAACTGGATGCCGAGGTGCGCAAGCGCCTGAAGAACATCCAGGAAGGGACCCGTGACTGGGAAATTGCTTACTCCCGTACCATGGAGCAATTGCGTCGGGCCAAAGGTCTGACCTAGCCCCGATTCCGGGAAGTGATCATTCCAGGAAATTCACGTTGACCTGGGCGGTCTTGCCTTTGGTGATCTTGACGGCACGCTCCTCGCTGCGCCCCAGGGCGGGGTTTTTCAGCACTATCTTGTAGGTGCCCTCGTAGAGACGCTTGGGGGGGAAGGGCGTGGTGCCCACCTTCTGGCCGTTGATGAACACATGGGCCCAGGGCTTGGCGATGACCCGCAGAAAACCTTGGCCGAAGACGATCTTCTTGCTTACCCGCTCCCCGGCGGCCACCTTGATGGTGATGTTCTTGCTGCACTTGAGTTCGTCGTTGACCAGGCGCAGCTTGTGCCGGCCGGGAGCCAGGCGCACGTTGGCAACCGGGGTGGTGCCGATCAGGGTGCCGTCAACGAACACCGACGACCAGGGCTGGGAATCGACAGACAGCAGGGCCGGGCCGGAGCCGGTATTGCCTTGCTGGCTGCGGCGGGTGAGCCGGGCCAGGATGGTCTTTTTCTGGCCCGGGCGGGGCCGCAGCCTTTCCGACCAGGGTGCGTAGCCTTCCTTGCTGGCAGTGAGCAGGTAGCTGCGTCCGGGGCGCAGGGTCACGCTGCCGCTTACCGGACGACCGTCGAGCTTGAAGCTGGCTCCCGGCGGTACCGACGAGAGCTGGAACACGGCGCGTTTGCCGGTTGAACTGCTGCTGCCGCTGTCCTCGGCGGGAAGGCTCCCGCTCAGTTGCAGGCGGCGGCCGCTTTCGGGTACGAAGCTGGTGGACCAGTCCCGGCGCCCTGGCAGGCTGGCCACCAGGGTATACTTCCGGCCCGCCTGCAGATCATTGATGACCAGGGGGGTGGTTCCCTTGAGGGCGCGGCCATCGATACTGACCCGGGCCCCGGGCGGCGTGGTGATGACCTCCACCGTGGCCGGTTTGCCGGAGGGCAGCGCCTGCAGCCGGGCGTGGAAGGGACGCAATTCGGTGGTGTCCAGGGTGAAACGGGTAGACCACTTTTTCCTCCCCCGAAGTTTCAACTCCAGGGTATAGGGTTCGCCGAGCTTGAGGTTCTCGACCCGGCAGGGCGTGGTGCCCACCGGTTTGCCATCG
>QMME01000062.1 GCA_003647095.1 Deltaproteobacteria bacterium | reverse complement strand
GGCCTCGGCGCAATCGCCGGCGGCCCAGACACGGGTTGCCGAGGTGGCCATGCCGGCGCTGACGGCGATGGCTCCGGAATCACCCAGCTGGATACCGGCGGCCCGGGCCAGCTCGACGTTGGGTTGCACCCCGGTGGCCAGCAGCACCAGGTCGGCGGGCAGGCGTCCCTGGTCGGTGTGTACCTGCCGGACCCGGTCGTCTCCCTCGATGCCCAGGAGGGTGATGCCGCTCAGCAGCTCCACGCCGTGCTTGTCGAGCTCGGCGCGCAGCAGCGTGCCGATATCGTCGGGATAGCCGGGCGGCAGGCTGGGCGAGCGTTTCAACACCGTGACCGCCAGGCCGCGGGCGCAGAACACGTCGGCCATTTCCAGCCCGATGTGGCCACCGCCGACGATGACCGCCCGGCGCAGGTCGTCGCGCTGCAGGTACTCCTTGATGCGGGCGGCATCGTCGAGGGTGTGCAGCACGAACACTCCCGGCAGCCGTACGCCGTCCACCCGGGGAAGCCGGGGCCGGCAGCCGGTGGCCAGCACCAGGCCGTCGAAGCCTTCCCAGCTGTCACCGTGCGGGCCCTGGACCCTTACCCGGGAGCCGGCCAGGTCGATCTCCTCGACGCGATGGTTGATGCGCACGTCGATGTGGCGCTGGGTGCGAAAGCGTTCGGGGGTTATCACCACCAGGTCGTCGATGGCCCGCCGGGGATCCTGTATGTTGTAGGGCATGCCGCAGGCCCCGTAGGAGACCCAGCGGCCCTGCTCGAAGACCACCACCTCTAGGTCGGGCTGCCGCCGCTTGGCCTGCGAGGCCGCCGACATGCCGGCGGCCACGCCGCCGACCACCACCAGCCTGTGTATAGCGCTCATGTCAATCCCTTCCTTTCCTCCCGGAGTGGAAATGTTGGTAGCCGCCGGCGGCCGGCCGCCGGGTGCGCCCGCCCTGGCGCAGGCGCACCCCCGGGCCGTCGTCGAGCCTGCCGATGGGGTGAATCTCGCAGGCAAGCTCCCGCCGGACCAGCCGGCGCGTTGCCTCCACGTCCTCGGCCGCCAGACAGAAGAGCAACAGGTAGTCCTCGCCTCCGCTCAGCGCGAACTCCACCGCGTCGCAGTCCAGTTGCCGTGCACAGCTGGTTGCCGCTGTGGCCAGGGGCACCTGCTCGGCGTCGATCACGGCCCCGCAGCCCGAGGCCCGGCAGATGTGTCCCAGGTCCTGCAGCACGCCGTCCGAGACGTCGATCATGGCCCGGGCCCGCCCCCGATCGGCCAGCAGCCGGCCCAGCTCCACCTGGGGCCGGGGTCGCAGCAGGGCCCGGCGGGCCGCCCGTGCTTCCCCGCCGGCCAGGGTGACTCGGCCCTGGAGCAGGGCCAGGCCGGCCGCGGCGGCTCCCACCGGACCTCCCAGCAGGACGACATTCCCGGACCGGCCACCGGAACGGGTGACCAGCCGTCCGGCCCGGCCGCGTCCGGCCACGGTCAGGCCCAGCGTCAGGCCCTGCGGGGAGGCACAGGTGTCACCTCCCGCCAGCACCACCCGGTAGTTGCGCGCGCACTCGACCAGACCCCGCTTGAACTCCTCGATGAACCGCCCCGGGGTGTGCTCCGGCAGCGCCAGCATGAGCCAGGCCAGCAGGGGCTCGGCACCCATGGCGGCCAGGTCGGAAAGATTCACCGCCAGCGACTTGTAGCCCAGGTCGGCGGCGGAGGTGCCGGCCAGTTCGAAGTGCACGCCCTCGACCAGCATGTCGCAGCTGACCGCCAGGACCTGGCCGCCGCCCAGGTCGATGATGCTGGCATCGTCGCCGATGCCCAGGGCCAGCCCCGGTGCGCTTTCGGGAAATTCCCGGCGGAAGAGATCGATGATGGCGAATTCACCAAGCTGTTCACTGCCTGTCATGGGCGCCACACTCCACCGCCGGCGGGCCGTAGTAGATCGCCCCCGACATTACACGCAGGTTGTGCAGGATTGCAAACCCCGTAGGGGAGAAGCTGGCGGCTACTGGCAGCGGGCGTCCACCCCGGAGCCCACGCAGGTGCCGGAACCGAAGCCGGCGCATTCCTCGTTGCCCTGGCAGTAGCAGCTTTCCGTGTCGATGTCGCAGTGGGGGCCGCCGTATTGCGGACCGCAGGCGATCGAGCAGTCTCCGCAGTGCTGGTCGTCGACGGGCAGGCAGGCGGCGTCGCAGCACAGGTTATGGCCGCCGCAGTCGAAGCGGTCGAAGCAGCCGCACTGCGAGGTGGCGGGATCGATGCACAGGGGCCCGGCGGCATCGTTGCCGCAATCGACATCGCAGGAGCCGCAGTGGGCCGGGTCGTCGGCATCCACGCAGCGCCCGTCGCAGCACAGCCGGGGTGGCTCGCGGGAACAGTCATTGTCGTCTCGGCAACCACAGTGGAAGTTGCCATTGCCGTCATCCAGGCAGGCGGTGTTGTTGCCCGCCGCCAGGCAGTTGTTGTCGCAACTGCCGCAGGTGCGGGCATCGCTCAGGGACGCCTCGCAGCCGTTGCGTAGGATGGTGTCGCAGTCGAAGAACCCCGGCGCGCAGGAAGTGTAGTTGCAACGGTAGGAACTTTCCGACAGCTGCTCGCAGGTAACGTCCTGGGCGTTTACGGTCTGTTGCAGACAGTCGGTCTCGCAGTTGCCGCAGTGGTTCACGTCCACCGCCGTCTCGCAACCGTCGGCGGCATCGTCGTTGCAATCGAGGAAGCCCGGCCGGCACTCGGTGTAGCTGCAGGCGCCGTCGAGGCATTCCACGCCCAGGGCGTTTTGCACGGCGCTGTCGCAATCGTTGTCACAGGCACCGCAATGGTGCCGGCTGGTGGCCGGGTCCAGGCACAGGCCCAGGCAGCAGAGCTTGCCGCTGTCGCAGGGCGGGTTCGAGCCGCACAGGCACTCTCCCAGGCAACGGTCTGCCAGTGCCTGGTCGCAGGGGCTGCATTCCGGGCCGCAGTGGTCGATGTCCTGGGAAAGACCGGTCAGGGAACAACTGGACCACTTGCCGTCGTGGCAGGTCATGGCCCCGGCCCGGCAAAGACCTTCCTGGACATCGAAGCAGGCCTGCTGGAGTCCTTCCTGGTCGCAATCACTGACCACCAGCTGGAAGCTCTTCGAGGCCAGGGCACCGTCTCCGTAGGAAGAGTCGTAGACGGATACGGTGACCGTCAGTCCCAGGCTGCCGGCGTCGGGGGTCCCGGAAAGGACGCCGCTGTCGGGGTCGATGCCGATCCAGCCGGCCAGGGTGTCGACCGCCCAGTCGTGGTAGGGAGGGATCCCCCCGGTCGCCTGCAGGGTGAACTGGTAGGCCACGCCCACTGCCGCCGGGTCCAGGGCCTCGGTGGCTATGGCCAGGTCTTCGGCCTCGATGCACATGCCGCCGGGATCGCAGGCCATGCCCTCGGGACAGCTGACTTCCTCCGAGCAGAGCAAGCTCGACTGCCCACCGCCGCCGCAGGCCGCCAGCAGCAAGGCCGAAACCGACACCAGCAACAACTGCCAGAGGTGATTTCTCATTGCCTGCCCCCTTGCCTGGAATTGCCACTCCATCCGCTCATGATACCGTCAAACCGGGTTTTTTCGAAGCCCTTTTTTCAGGCCTGGCCGGCCCGGCGGCGGGTCATCGCCAGCAGCAGCAACAGCACTGGCAGCAGGTCCAGGCACAGCAAGGCCAGCAGGTTGAGTTGCCCGGTGGTGAGCAACAGGGGTGGCGCGCCTCTCGGTGCCGGGCGAATCACCACCGGTTGCCGGCGGCCCAGCAGACCGGCCAGGCCGTTGGCCAGCGCCGCCTCCGGTTCGTCACCCAGCAGGGCCGTCCGGGTGGAATTCGCGCCGGACAGCAACAGCCAGCCGCTCCCCGCCGCCAGGGAATACTTTTTTTCCAGCAGGGCCCGTTCCTCGGCGCTGGCCAGTCGCCAGGAAAGACGGGGATGGATCTCGGCCGCCTCGTCGAGCAACTGCTCCAGGGCGACGCGACGCCGATCGGCCGGCGCCAGGCCGATCAACACCCGTACCGGCCCCGGCTGCTGGTCGAGCAACTTTCTCGTCTGGGGGGAAAGGACACCCTGCCGGTGGTCCTGCGTCCGCAATTGCCAGCTGCACCGTCCCGCCAGCCAGGTAAGCGCCACGCCCGCTACTGCCACCAGGCACATGGCCAGGGCGTATCCGCAAAGGACGCCCAGGGGCGGGCGGTGCCTCGGCGGTCCGGCGGGCGGGCACCGCCGCAGCCACAACCAGCCGGCCAGCAGCAGGGTGGCCACCACCAGCTTGGCGGTCACCACCCAGGAAAAGCCTCTGGCCACGAACAGCGTCAGCGGAGTGGTGAGCAACAGCAACACGGCCAGCAGCAGCAAGCTCCCGCGGACTCGTGATGCCAGCCCCTTCACAGCCGCCCCCTGACGTTCCAGGCACAGACCGCGCCGGCCAGTCCCATGGCCGTGAGGGAGCACATGTAGACCACGTCCTGCAGGCGGAAGCGTCCCCGGGCGAAGGCGACCAGGTGATTCATGGCGCTGGCTTCGCGCAGCAGGCGACCCAGCGCGCCCGCCTGGCCGGAGCCGGCCCAGCCGGCCATCCACAAGCCCAGCAGGACACCGATGGCCACCATGCCGGCCGTAAGCGGTGATTCGCTGGCCGCCGCCACGGCCAGGGCCAGGGCACTGAAGCCCGCCGCCAGCAGCGCCAGTCCCAGCAGCCCGGAGAGCACCTGCTGCCAGGGAATGACGGCCCGGGTGGCCACCAGCTGCAACAGCAGTGCATAAAGCGCCGCCAGGGCCACGCAGCCCAGCACCGTGAGCAGTACTGCCAGGTACTTGCCGGTGACCAGGGCCCAGCTGCTGCGGGGACAGGCCCGCAGCAGCAGCAACGAACCGCGCTGCCGTTCACCCAGGAAGGCGGGCAACGCCAACAGGGGGGTTACGAACACCAGCAGCTCGCCCATGGTGGTGAACAGGGGCGTAAACAGCCGGCTGCCCAGTTGCAGGTTGAGCAGGCGTGCCGGGGCCAGGCGGGCGGCCAGTTGCACCTGCTGGCGCAGATCGGCCAGCTGTTCCAGGAAGACGATGCCGCATACCAGCGCGAAGGCGGCCAGCACCAGTCCCGTCCGGGAGCCCCCGAAGGTGAGCCTGAGCTCGCGCCGCAGAAACAGCAGGACCCCGTTCATGACCCGCTCTCTGCGCCGGCCAGCAGGTGCCGCACCTGCTCTCGCGCTCCCCGGCCGCCGTCTGCGGAGGCGGTGGCGACGTCGCCCAGGCAGCGACCCTGGTGCAGCACCAGGAGCCGCTGGCACAGCTCGAGCAGTTGTTCGAGCAGGTGCGAGGCGACGACCAGCGCCCCGCGGCGGGCATGATGCCGGCAGGCCTGCTGCACCCGTTGCCGGGACGCACCATCCAGGCCCTCGAACGGCTCATCCAGCAGCAGCACCTCCGGTTCCGGTGCCAGTGCCCGGGCCAGGCACAGCAGGCGGCGTTGTCCGTGCGAAAGGGTTCCCGCCCGTTGCCGCAGCAGCGGCTCGATACCCAGGGCTGCAGCCGTGGCCGCGACCCGCTCGACTGCCCGGTTGCGGTCGACCCCGTGCAGCCTGGTCCACAGCAGCAGCTGGGCCTGGACGGTGAGGGCGTCGTCGACGGGCGCCTGCTCGGGGGCGAGGCCCAGGTGGCGGCGGATCTGCCGGGGGGCGGCATGCAGGTCCCGGCCCCGGAAGCGGACGACACCGGTCGTGGGTTGCAGGGTTCCTCCGAGCAGGCGCAGCAGGGTGGTCTTGCCGGAACCGTTGGGGCCTTACACCCCCAGGATGCACCCGGCCGGCAGCACCACATCGATATCACGCAGTGCGGCCCGGGAGCCGAACCAGCGGCCCAGGCCCCGGGCCTCCAGCAACGGGCGCTCGGGCTCGAGCGCGCAGGTGTTTGCCGATGCGGGCATGCTCTCGCCTGGCACTAACGCAGTGACCGAGGGTCTGTCAAGGCGGACGGAAAACACCTGTGACGGGAATGGTCCGGCGGCAGCGGGAGAACCGCCGGGGTGCCGGGTGGCCGGCCGCGAGGCAACAGTGTCGATATGGCACCGGGCCCGTTCTGTTGACCCTCCGGCGACCTGTCTGCTACAGTGCCCGAGACATGACCGACGAAGGGAAAATCTTTTTACCTTACATGCTGGTGGGCCTGGCTGTTTCCGGTTTCGAGGGACGGCTTACCCTCATGGAGGGTACGGTAACCAGGCAGATATTGTTCCGGGCCGGCCGGCCGGTGAACGTGGTCTCCAACCAGCAGGAAGAGACCCTGGGCCGGTTGTTGCTCGAGGAGGGCAAGATATCCCAGGAGGACTATCGCCGCTTGCTGGATACCATGGTCAAGACCGGCCAGCGGGCCGGCGAGGTGCTGGTGGCCATGGACTTGTTGCAGGCGCAGGAGGTCTTCAGCGCCCTGGAGTTCCAGTGCCGGCGCAAGCTGCGCAATTGCTTCAAGATGGTCGACTTCGGCTTCACCATCGACAAGGAACAGGTGCCCCCGGAGAACGTGCTCATCAGCGTGGAGATTCCCACCGTCCTGCTGGATGGCGTTCCCGCCTGCTATTCGATGGATCGCCTGCTCGGCGAGTTTCCCGTCGACGAGGAGACCACCTTCGTCAAGCGCCACCGGGCGGCCTTCCAGCCGCTGACCATCGGCCCCCGCGAGCAGCGCGTGCTGCGTGCCATCGGCTCCGGAAGCACGCTGATGAAACTCATGAAGGAAAAGGTCGGTGAATTGCAGGAGCTGTTGCCGGTGCTGTACGTGCTGCATGCCCTGCGGGCCATCGATGCCTCGGGAGTGAAGCAGCCCGACCTGACCGACCTGGAACTGGAAAACCTGCCCGCGGCAATGAAGGCCGCCTCCCCGCCGGAGGCAACGCCGGCCGCCGGCGGCACGGCGGCGGCCGGGGAGATCGAGATCGACGTGGTGGAGATGGAGGAGGAGGAGATTCGTCCACCCACCATGAAATCGCTGCTCGACCGGAACGGCGTCGACGCGGCGTTGGCCCGCAAGGTGCTGGACCTGGACCGGCAGGACCACTTCGCGGTGCTGGAGGTGGAGCGCCGTGCCGGCCCGGAGGAAATCAAGAGCTCCTATTTCAAGCTGCTGCGCCAGTACAAGCTGCAGAATATCGAGGACAGCTACTCCTCGAGCCGGGATCGCCAGATGGCCGGCCAACTGCTCGATCGGGTCACCCTGGCCTATCGCTTGCTCTCCGACGACGCCAAGCGCCGCCAGTACCTCAAGAGTCTCACCGGTCGCGGCCGGCGTCCTCCCGTCGAGAAGACCGACAAGCGACTGCTGGCCGACGTCGAGGCCCAGAAGGCGGAGCTGGCCATGGGGGCCAAGCGTTACCAGGAAGCCATCGATCTGTTCGACCAGGCCATCGCCTTGTACCCGGACGAACCCGGCTATCACCTGCGCCTGGGACAGGCCCTGTATTTCCAGGCCCTGGACAAGACGCCCGCCGACCAGCCCTTACCGGAAGGAGTCCGCAAGCCCTTCCTCAAGGTCATCGCCCTCGATCCCAGCCACGACGAGGCACGCCTGTACCTGGGTTACATCTCCAAGCGGGACGGGCAGCTGGAACGGGCGTTGCGTGAATTCCAGAGCGCACTGGACTGCAACCCCCGCAACGAGCGGGCCCGCAGCGAAGTGCGCCACCTGAAGAAACGACTGGAGAATTGACCAGAAATGTCAAGCTGGTCCGGGTGGTGAGGCATGTCGATGTCCGCGGATGAGAAAAAGCGGGTAGCAGTACTGCTGGCCTCGTCCCGGGCCCGGCAGCTGGTGCCGGAGCTGTTTCAGCAGATGGGGCTGCAGGTCGAGATCCTGACCGCGCCGGCTGAACTGGGGCCGGCCTGGCAATCCGCGCAGCACGACTTGCTGGTTGTGGATATCGACATGCTGGCCGCCGACTGGCGCGGCATGCTCGAGCAGCTGCGGCAGGCGCTTCCGCGACACCCGCAGAATCCCGCCCTGCTGGTGCTGACCGGCCGCAGCCTGTCGGCAGAAGCCCGGCGCGCCCTCGAGGAACTGGGCGCCGGTGCCGCCCTGTCCACCCGGGCGCCCTGGATGGAGATTCTCTTCGCCGTCAATCGCCTGCTGTTTCCCAAGATGCGCGAGCTGCGCAGCTACAGCCGGGTGTTTGGCGGTTTTCCCGTGCAGTACCTCTACCAGGATCGCTGGCACCAGGCGGAGGTATACAACATCAGCCAGCAGGGCGCCTTCATCAAGTGCGACGAACCGGCTCCCGCCGGCAGTCGCCTGGAGGTCCGCTTCGTCCTGCCGGGTATCGATGCCGAACTCAAGGTGGCCGCCCAGGTCAACTGGGTCAACCGCGAGCAACCCGGTCCCGGAACCCTCACCCCCTCCGGCATGGGCGTGATGTTTCTGTTCCTCAGCCAGGCGGACTCCCACAGCCTGGATCGCTACATGGAGGAGAGCCTGGGCGCTAACGATTCCTGAGGCGCTTCATGGTTCGGTTCAGGGTGTCTCCCTGGCGCTGCCGCAGTCGTTTCACCAATCGCTCCAGCTTGCGGCGCTGGGAGGCCGAGGAGAAGACGAACTGCAAGCCCATGCCCCGCGGTTGACCTTGTTCGCGGTGCCAGGTCACCCGGGCGGACACCTTGATCCCCAACAGGTAGCCGGGAGGTTTCAGGCGGCATTCCAGGGCGGTGCCGATGGGCAACAGCCGCTCGGTGCGCACGAAGGTGCCCCCCTCGCTTATGTCCTCGGAAAATTCCTGCACGAAGGCGTCATCGGAGCGATAGGATATCTCGCAGGTCGTTTGTACGCGCCCGCTGCGGCGGGGTACGAAGCGAACCTGCTTGCCGGCGACGTGATCCAGCACCAGTTGCAGGGTGGGGGCCTGGTCGGGTGCCAGCACCACCTCGACGCCCGGCGGCAGGGGCGGCTGCCGGGAGGCCCGCCGGCGGGAGACCACGCGCCCCTGGAGGCGAAAGGAGCGCTCCTGCCCGGGAAAGTCCACCAGCACGGTGACCGGTTCCGACAGTTTCAGCGGCCGGGCCGTTTCCACGAACAGCACCCCGGTGGTTCCCTCCCGGCGAAAGTGGGCCAGGAAGGATTCCCTCCGGGGGTAACTGGCCAGCAGCTCCTTGTGGCGTGGCATGCGATGATGATAAGGGGCAATCGGGGCGCAAGGCAAGCTGGAAGGCCAGGGGGGGGCGTGCTAGCCTGCGGGCATGGAGCCGCCCGTATCACGGTCTCGCTCCCGGCCCATGGGCTGGTGGATACTGGTGCTGGCCGGCCTGCTGGCGGCGGGCTGTCAAGAGCGACGCCCTCCGGCCCGGTCGAAGCCGGCGACTTTCGATTTCTCCTTTCCCCGGGCACCGTGGCGTTTGCAACGACGCCTGTGGTACCGGGTATTGCTGCAGGGGCGGACGGCCGGCTGGCACCGGCTGGAGGTTTTTTCCGACCCGGCCCGGTCAACGGCGTTTCGCGTCGTCCAGGCCCGCACCGAGGTGCGGCTGGGGCTGCGGGGCCAGGACTCCCTGCTGGTGTTCGAACAGCGGGCGCTGGTCGACCGGGACGGGCACCTGCTGCGCCTGTACTGGAGCGAAAGCGAACAGGCTCGAGTCACGCTGGCGGTGCAGGCGGGCCGCCGGGGAGATGACTGGGTAGTGGTACGGGGAGCGGAGACGGTCCGCTTGCCGCTGCGAAGGGAAGCGGTCTTCCCGGTATCCTATGCCCGGCTTTTCGGAAAGGGCGTTCCCCGGCCGGGTGAGCGGCGCACCTTCGTGACCTTCGACGGTGGCCTGGGCGCCTACCTGGAACAGACCCTGGTCGTCGGCCCCCGGCAGCGGCGCGAGGGGCGGGAGTTGCTGAGCGCGCAGCTGCTGGTGAAAGACGGCAGTCGCGAGCCGGTGCAGATGCTGCTCGACGACGAACTGGTACCGTGGCACTTGCGACTGGGCCTGGGCCGGCTGCGCTTGGCCTTCGCGCGGCAAGCGGGTCCCCCGCCGGAACCGGCCGAGGCGGTCGACCTCTCCTCGCTGGAGTCGGTACCATTCACACCGCCCTGGCAGCACGTCGAGCGGGTAGAACGGGTGCTCTACCGGGTGGAAGGACTGCCGGAGAATTTCGCTGCCGGCAATCTCGTGGGCCCGGGTCAGCGGCTGCGTGGTCACCCGGGGCCCTCGACTTTCCTGGTGGAAGTGCAACGCCTTTCCCCGCCGGGCCGGGTGCCCCGGAACTTCCCGGTGCCGGCAGAGGTGGCGAGGTACCTGCGCGCCTCGACCATGCTGCCGCTGGCAAAACCGGATCTGCAAAGGGCCGCGGCCGGTGCCCTGGGAGGTACTGCGGATGCCTGGCAGGCCGCCCGGGCCCTGCGGCGTTTCGTCAGCCGGGAAATTGATTCCCGCCGGCGCCTGGCCTTCGTGCCCGCCGACCAGGTGCTGGCGGGCGGCTATGGTGATTGCGCCGAGCAGTCTATCCTGCTGGCCGCCTTGCTGCGGGTGGCGGGCATCCCCGCCCGGGCGGTGCTGGGCCTGGTCTGGCGCCGGGGGGCTTTCTGGAAGCACATGTGGGTGGAGGCCTGGCTGGCCGGTGCCTGGTATCCGCTGGATCCCGCCCAGGAGCGGGATTCCATCGATGTACGCTGGATTCGCCTGGGCTGGCTGCCGCTGGGGCCGGGCGGCGACTGGCAGCAGCGCCGGCAGCTGCTGGCCGCCTTCGCGTCGGGACTGAAGGTGGAGGTGGTGGAATTTCAGCAGGGGGGCTGACTACTCGGCGGTCAGTTTCTCGATCTCGTCGAGAGTTCTCTTCATCGATTCGAAGGCCACCTGGTAAGGCCGGGCTGCGGTCATGTCCACTCCGGCCATCTTGAGCAGCTGCACGGCGTACTTGCTGCCGCCCGCCTTGAGCATCTTCAGGTAGGCCTGCCGGGCCTGCCCGTCGCCGGCGAAGATGTTTTCGGCGATGGAGGTGGCGGCGATGAAGCTGGTGGTGTACTGGAACATGTAGAAGTTGTAGTAGAAGTGCGGGATGTAGGCCCACTCCACGGCGTAGAGGGGATCGATCTTGATGACGCCCTCGGCCTCTCCATAGTAGTAGCGCAGCAGTTGCAGGTAGAGCTCGTCGAGCTTGTCGGCGGTCAGCGGCACGCCCTGGCTGGCCAGTTGGTGGATCTTGAGTTCGAACTCGGCGAACAACGCCTGGCGGAAGACGGTGGTGCGGAAGTTCTCCAGGTGCTGGCCCAGCAGAAACAACCGTTTCTGGCGGTCGCTTTCCTTCTTGAGCAGGTGCAGCCGCAACAGGTTCTCGTTGCAGGTGGAAGCCACCTCGGCCACGAAGATGGGATAGTCGGCCATGGCGAAGGGCTGGTTCTTGTTGCTCAGGTAACTGTGCATGGCATGCCCGAACTCGTGGGCCATGGTGCTCAGCGATTCGTAATCGTCGTTGTAGTTGAGCAGCACGTAAGGATGCACGTCGTAGGCGGCACCGTCGGAGTAGGCACCGGAGCGCTTGCCCTCGGTGGGATAGACATCGGCCCAGCGCTGCCCGAAGGCTTGCTCGAGGACGCCGGTGTAGTCCCGACCCAGCGGCGCCAGGGCCTCCAGCAGCACCTGGCGAGCCTGGTCGAAGGGCACCTTCATCTCCACGCGAGGCACGATGGAGGGATAGAGATCGTGGTAGCCCAAATCCTTGATGCCCAGCAAGCGGGCCCGAACCTTCAGGTAGCGCCACAGCAACGGCCGGGCCTGGTGAATCTGCTCGATCATGTTCAGGTAGATGGAAGTGGGTACGTTGTTGACGTCGAGCGCTGCGGCCAGATCGCTTTTGTACTTGCGAGCCTCGGCGAAGTAGTGATCGCGGTTCACCTGCCCCGCCAGCAGCGCGGCATAGCTTTCCCGGAAGGCCCGGTACACTCCCCAGAAGGCGCGGAAGACCGTCAGGCGATCGGCCCGGTTGTCCAGGGCACGGTAGCGGGTATACATGGCCGCGGTAAGCTTGACCTTCTCTCCGCTCGAGAGGGTGACCTCGGGGTAGGGCAGGTTGACGGTGTTGAGGGTCTGGTAGACATTGGTGGGCACGGCGGCCAGGTTGCCGGCCTGGGCCAGGAGTTTCTCCTGGTCAGCCGGCAGGATGTGGCGCCGCCGCCGGGTGATGTTGTCGAGGTAGTGCCGGTAATCGGCCAGCAGCCGGGAGCGCCGCCATTTCTTGAGACGGGCCGGGGGAATGCGCAGGATCTCCGGCTCCACGAACGACATGCGGGCGTCGACCTCGGTGGAGGTCTTCTGGATGATGCTCTTGAGTTCCTGGCCGTCGGTATCCCGCGCGTCCTGGTCATGCAGGCGCATGGCGTAGGCGTACAGGCGGTACAGGCGCTTGAGCAGGGAAAATCCCTCGTCCAGGCAGCGGGCCAGTACCTTGACTCCGCGACCCAGCCGGCCCCGGCACTTGCCCACCGCGGCCAGTTCCTTGTTGAGCTGGGCCAGGTCCTTTTCCCAGGCCTGGCGAGAGGGATAGAGGTCCTCGATCTTCCACTTGTATTTTTCGTCTACCTGGCTGCGACTGAGGGTCTTGGCCTTCATGGCATCCTCCCCGGCGGAAGCGACCGCCGGCACGCACAACGTCATGACCACGATAATGCTGGCTATTCTGTTCATGGGGGGGTCCTTTCCTGAAGTTATCCACATTGCGGACGCCACCAAGATGTACCCGCGAGCATTCGTTGTCAACAGACATTCCCCTGCAGTTGCATAAGCAACTGCGGGGTTGAAGTTTTGCCTGTTGAATTGGCGAGCCCTGACAGCGCTGCGCGCAACGGCCCGGAAATTAACTTTTTGTGATTTCTGCAGTTTGCGAAGCATGTTCCAGGTTTCCTTACCGGCACCGGGTCATCTTGAAACCCCAACGTTGTTTTTTGCAACGTTGGGGTTTCCGAAGGGGCGAATTGTGCTTGACTCGTCGTGGCGAGGTGTCTAAAGTCCAGAAACATGCTGGACTAGGAGAAGAATAGATGCCCAGCGTTACCGCAGGTTTTTTCGGGCCAATCAAGCGCCCCTGGCCGGAGCACAGCCGCCGGCTGGAATTCGTACCCGGTTCCGACATCGCCGCCTTGTTGGCCGATCTGGGCTATTCACCAGCGGACATGCGCCGGGTGGCCGTGGTGCGTAACGGCCGGCGGGTGGGGCTCGATGCCCGGCTCGAGGACGGGGACGATGTTCGCTTCGTGCTGCTGGCGGGCGGTGGTTGACAGGGGAAGGCAGGCGAATTGGTATCTTGCTGATCTGGAAGAGGGAGAAGCCATGAGAGTTTCCACAAAGGGTAGGTACGGGTTGCGGGTGATGATCGAGCTGGCCTCTCGCGAGGGCGACGGCCCGGTGATGATGAGTACCATCTCGGAGTGCCAGAAGCTGTCGCGCAAGTACCTGCACAGCATTCTCACTTCGCTGAAGAACGCCGGGCTGGTACGAGCGGTGCGCGGCGCCCGGGGCGGCTACCTGCTGGCCCGGTCCGCCGCCGACATCACCGCGCGCCAGGTGCTGCACGCCCTGGAGGGATCCTTTGCCCCGGTAGAGTGTCTCCACGACAGCAGCCTGTGCGATCGCACCCGGGAGTGCGTGGCCCGGGAGGTATGGCAGCGCATGGAAGATTCCCTCGAGCAGATGCTGAGCCATGTCAACCTGCAGCA
This sequence comes from Deltaproteobacteria bacterium, assembly GCA_003647095.1. Lineage (GTDB taxonomy): Bacteria > Myxococcota > B64-G9 > B64-G9 > B64-G9 > B64-G9. The sequence goes on along the minus strand of QMME01000062.1, from coordinate 1,070 downwards.
GCTGGTGCGACGGCAGGAACAGCTGGCTCACCGGGAATTGATGTACTTCATCTAGGTCATTACCGGGAAAGGATGGCGGACATGAACGTCGCCGAGAACGTTACCGACCTGGTCGGTGCCACCCCCCTGGTGCGGCTGGGCAAGCTGGGTGGGGGCCTGCCGGGCAGCCTGCTGGGAAAGCTGGAGAGCTTCAATCCCTGCGCCAGCGTCAAGGATCGCATCGGCCTGGCCATGATCGCGGCGGCCGAACGCGAAGGCCGCATCGGCCCGGACACGGTGCTGATCGAACCCACCAGCGGCAACACCGGTATCGCCCTGGCCTTCGTGGCCGCTGCCCGCGGTTACCGGCTGCGCCTGGTGATGCCCGATACCATGAGCATCGAACGCCGCAAGCTGCTGGGTGTCTTCGGGGCGGAGCTGGTGCTCACGCCCGGTTCCGAGGGAATGCCCGGGGCCATCCGCCGGGCCGAGCAGATGGTGGCCGATGATGAAAATGCCCTGATGCTGCAGCAGTTCGAAAACCCGGCCAATCCCGAGATACACCGGCGCACCACCGCCGAGGAAATCTGGCAGGATACCGACGGCCAGGTCGACGTGGTGGTGGCCGGCGTGGGCACCGGCGGCACCATCAGCGGTGTGGCCGAGGAGCTCAAGCAGCGTAAGCCGGGGCTGCTGGCAGTGGCCGTGGAGCCGTCCGACTCGCCGGTACTCAGCGGCGGCAAGCCCGGCCCCCACAAGATCCAGGGCATCGGTGCCGGGTTCGTGCCCGGGGTGATGCGCCTGGACCTCGTCGACGAGATCGTCAAGGTCACGGCCGAGGATGCCGGCAACACCGCCCGCCGCCTGGCCCGCGAGGAGGGCATACTGGCCGGCATCTCCTCCGGGGCCGCCGCCTGGGCCGGTCTGCAGCTGGCCGCCCGCGCGGAGCTGTCCGGCAAGACCATCGTGGTGGTGCTGCCTGACACCGGCGAGCGCTACCTGAGCACCTGGCTGTTCGCAGAGGAGAAGTGAGACATGGGCCGGTCAGCCGGCAGGGATGATTTTCCCCTCCTGGCCAGCCTGCCGGAAGT
>QMME01000061.1 GCA_003647095.1 Deltaproteobacteria bacterium | reverse complement strand
TTCCCAGATCGGCCAGCAAGATCAAGGAGCCGCAAGAAAATGGCCGCAGTCGTAGTTCAACTACGTCGAGGACCATTTTCGCAGCGGCGACGCGGAGATTGCGGCCGAGGTGGGAAATCCGGGAGCACAACAGCTACCCGCCTCGTGCCGGGCAGGCCCTGCGTCCGGGGAGGAACCACCACCTACTGGGTGAATTCGATGTATATCTGGTAGTTGTCGCAGCTTACCCCGGTTCCGGCTCTCACCACCCGCAACCAGTAGCGGGCGGTGTTGTTGGCGCAGCCGCAGTCGCCGGGGCCGCTGGTGCTGCCGCGGCAGGCCTCGGGAAGGATCGGGCTGCACTCGTTGTAGAAGTAGTGTTCGTACTCGATATCGGCACCGGGACATACCGGGGTGCCCTTCTGCGCGCAGCCGGCGCTGACGTTGGTGTTGCGGTAGACGTAGAAGGCATACTGGTTGCCGGGGTTGCTGGCGAAAGATATGCGCAGGTGGTACTGGTCGCTGCCGCTATTGATATCCTCGGTGTTGTTGTCGGGTGCGGTGAAAGTGTACCAGTCCTCGTCGTCGGCCGGAATGAGGTTTCCCGCCACCTGCTCCACCGCTCCATCGCCCAGTGTTCCCAGGTCGGTTATGGTGCCGTCATCGCAGATATCGGCCACGCCGTCGGCAAGGCATTCGCAGCCGTCGCCGGGGTCACCGTTGATGTTGTAATAACCGGCATCACAGCTATCCAGCTGACAGTTCGAGTCCACGCAGGCGGCCGAGGCATTGTCGAAGCTGCAGACGTTGCCGCAGAAGCCGCAGTTGTTCGGGTCGGAAGTGACATCGCGCTCGCAACCGTCGGGATCCTGGTTGTTGCAGTCTCCCCAGCCGCTGTCACACTGGTCGACCACGCAGCTGCCGGTGCTACACAGGGCGGAGGCGTGATCCAGGCTGCATACCAGTCCGCAGCCGTTGCAGTTGTTGGGATCCGACCAGATATCGGTCTCGCATTGCACGCCGTCGTTGGGATCGCAATCCTCCAGCCCCGGGTTGCAACTGGAGATGTCGCAACTGCCGTTATCACATATGGGAGTGCCCACCGTGCCCGGGCACTGGTTGAAGCAGAAGCCGCAGTTGTTCACGTCGGTATTGAGATCCACCTCGCATCCGTCGGCCGGGTTGTTGTTGCAATCGTCGTAGCCGGGCAGGCAGGAACTCAGGAAACAGTTTCCACCGGAACAGACCCCCGCTCCGTTCTGGTACAGGCAGCGGTTACCGCAGCCGCCGCAGTTCTGCTCATCGAAATAGATGTCAGTCTCGCACCCGTTGGCATCGCTGGAGTCGCAATCCCGCCACCCGTTCTCACAACCACCCATGATGCAGGCGCCGGACAGGCAACTGGCATCGGCATGGTCGAACTGGCAGGCATTGTTGCAGCTGCCGCAATTGGCCACGTCGACATCGGTATGGATCTCGCAGCCGTCCTGGTCGGTCAAGTTGCAGTCGGAATAGCCATCCAGGCAACGCTGCATCTCGCAGTTGCCGCCCACGCAACCGGCCACTCCGAAGGGATAGCTGCAACCGTGGTTGCAGGTGCCGCAGTTTGCCGGATCGTTCTGCAGGTCGAAGTCCTCGTCGGTATCGCAGTCGCAGTCGTCGTCGAGGTAGTTGCAGGTCTCGGCACCGGTGGGTACGCAGGGCCGCTCGCAGCCGTCCTGGGGGTCGCCGTTGCAGTCGATGGTGCCGGCAGGACAGCCGGCCCCGTTGCCGGACAGTGGCACAACGGTTGGCTGCTCGGCACCCATATCGGAAGAAAAGATCTCCACCGCACCCAAATCGGGACCGATTACGTCAGGTGTATAGGCCACCTTGAAGGTGACCTCGATGGCGGTCGAACTGATGGTAAGCGGCAAGGCAGGCAGGTCGACCAGCTCGAAATCCGCCGAACTGCCGGCGCTCATGCGAATCTCGCTGATCTCCAGTGGACCGGTTCCCGCATTGCGCAGGCTTACCTGCTGCTCGACGCGACGCCCCACGTAGATGTCATCAAAGTCCAAGCCGCCTGCGGGCGAGATGAAGAGGTTGGGGTCGATGCCCGAAGCAGCCAGGTCGATGCGAAAGCGTCCGGGAACCGAGTCCAGGGAGATGTCGGGATCGTTGGTATCCACCAGCAAGGAGCCGTTTTCCGAGCCCAGGTCCATGGGGGTGAAGGTCACCGACAGGGTTACCTGCTCGCCGGCGGGAACGAGGGCGAAGGTGTCTGGCGAAAAGGTGAATTCCGGGCTGGTCATCGAGGCCCGCTGCACCGAGCTTATCTCCAGTGGTTCTCCTCCGGTATTGCGAATGACGACATCCAGCGTCTTGCTGTCGCTCTGGCCGCTGCCGAAGTCGAGTTGCACGTTGCCGAACAGCAGAGCCGGGGGATCCGGCTGGACCTCCACGGCGGGGGGGATGAACCCCTCGGCCTGGACGGCCACCAGCCGCTGGGGAGTCTCGGTGGTGTTGTCGATCACCAGGCTGCCCGTTTCCAGGCCGGTATCCAGTGGGTCGAAACCCAGCAGCACCGTCACCGACTCGGCCGGAGCCAACCGGCGGGGGTTATTGGGCAGGTCGGCCAGGTCCAGGTCCGTGCTGCTGAGGATCCATTCGCCCGAGACATCGGCCAGGGCCACGGAGGTCAAATCGAAAGGCGCCCCACCGCTGTTGGACAGTGTTACCAACAGCTCGCCGTGCTCGCCCACCCGTACCCGACCCAGGTCGGCCGGAGACGGGTCCACCGCCAGATCACCCAGAACCCCCCGGCCGCTGAGGGACACCGACAGCGAGGGATTGGACTGGTCGTCACTGATGACCACCACCTCGTCGGAGTCGGCCTCCCGGGCCTGGGGATGGTAGGTTACCTCCACCTCCAGGAAATCACCGTTGTTTACGTAGACCGGGAGGCTGGCTTCCTGGCCCACGGCATCCCTGACCAGCAAGGAAAAATCCGGGTTGGCCAGGATTCCCATGCGAATATCCTCGACCAGCAGAGCGGCGTTTCCACTGCCCTGGTTGAGCACGGAAAAGGACAGCGGCTGGCTGTTCTGCCCCACCGGCACGTCTCCGAAATCCAGAGCTGCCGGAGATACCACGGCCAGGGCCAGGCCCTTGAACTCGGACAGCAGGTGAATCTGCACCAGGGCCTCGTCCGGGTCGTTGGAGATGATGTCCAGGATGGCGCTGTCAGTCAATCCGTCCGAGGCGGTGTAAAGTACATCGATGGTGGCCTGTTCACCGGGTGCCAGTACCAGGGGCAGGGCATCGAGCTGTTGCTGGGGAACACTGAAATCCTCCGCACCGCCGCCGGCCTCGAAGTTCAGCTGCACCACCTGCAGCTCCGCCGAGCCGACGTTGCTGAAAACCACGCTCCTGCTCACCGTCTCGCCGACCAGCACGTTGCCGAAGTTCAACTGGTAGCCGGGAGGATCACCGGTCAGCGGCGGCTCATCCACCTGGATGTCGGGTTCCGGCCGTGGCTCTCCACCGTCTCCGCCGTCACCGCCATCTCCGGCATCTCCACCATCGCTGCCGGAAAGTACGCAACCGCCGTTGCGACAGCTATAGCCGTCGGCGCAACTGCCGCTCTCATCGCAGAGAATGTCGGCCTGCTGGCACACCCCGTCGTCACAGTAGCTGCCCCAGCTACATTCCTGGTCCTCGGCACACAGGGAGTTGCCGTCATCGGGTGGCAGGGCGGTGCTGGAGCAACCGACCGTCACCGCCAGCAACGCCAGCACGACCATCAGCAAGGCACTCCCAATGCTTGTGCGGCACCTGTTGGGATAGCTTACCACCAGCTGGTTTCCACTCATGGTCACCTCTACACGGACATTTCAGTATTATACTAGCACAAGCACAATTCATACTCCACCCGGGGCCGGCCGGGCTTGTGGACCACGGGCTGCGGTGATAGCCTGCTGGACGAAAATGCCACGGAGTCATGAAGCAATACTTTCACGAAAGGAGCATACATGTCCACCAGCGATGAACTTTTCCGGCAGGCCTGCGCCCGTCTGGATGGCTGGCGCGAGGAGATGATCGAGATGCAGAAACAGCTCGTGGCCCGCCCGGCCCTGGGACCGGAAAACGGCGGCCAGGGTGAATGGGAGCGTGCCCGTTACCTGCTCGAGGTCATGTCCTCCTGGGGCCTGGACGACATCGAACAGGTCAACGCCCCCGACCAGCGGGTGCCCGAGGGCAACCGGCCCAACCTCATCGTCAGGCTCGGGGGGGCCAAAAGCCATCCGGCGGTATGCGTCATGGCCCACATGGACGTCGTTCCGGCGGGTCCCGAAGACGACTGGGATACCCCACCTTTCGAGGCCGTCGTCAAGGAGGGGCGCATCTACGGACGGGGAGTCGAGGACAATCAGCAGGGGCTGGTCAGCGCGCTGTTCGCCATGCGCGCCCTGAAAGCCGACGGGGTGGTTCCTCCCGGGGACGTCATACTCATGCTCGTCGCCGACGAGGAGACCGGAAACTCCCTGGGCATCGAACACGTCCTCAAGAGCCGGCCCGACCTGGTCGGACATGAAGACGTCGTGGTGGTACCCGACAGCGGCAATTCCGACGGCACCATGCTGGAGGTCGCCGAAAAGTCCATCCTCTGGGCCAAGTTCACCGTGGAAGGCCGGCAGGTGCATGCCTCCATGCCGCAGCTCGGAGTCAATGCCCACCGGGCCGCGGCCTCGCTGGTGTGCAGGCTGGACGAGGCCCTGCATGAAAAGTACTCGCGCCGGGATCCGGTGTTCGACCCGCCGGAGTCGACCTTCGAACCGACCAGGCGGGATGCCAATGTCGACAACGTCAACACCATTCCCGGCCGGGAGGTGCTCTACTTCGATTGTCGCATCCTGCCCGACATCGACACCGGCGAGGTGGTCGAGACCATGCGCGGGGTGGCCGCGGAGGTGGCCACCAGACAGGGCGTAACCATCGACGTGGCCGAGGAGATGTTGGCCCGGGCGGCTCCGGCCACCAGTACCTCGGCCCCGGTGGTGAAGCTGCTGGCGGAGGCCGTGGCCCGGGTTCGCGGTGTCGAACCCAAGCCCATGGGCATCGGTGGTGGTACCGTGGCGGCCTTGTTCCGCCACGCCGGTATTCCCGCGGTGGTGTGGTCGACCATGGACGACCTGGCCCACCAGCCCAACGAGTACTGTGTCATCGACAACATGGTTGAAGACGCCAAGGTTTTCTCGCACTTGTACCTGGCGGCAAGGTAGGTACACGCGCCGCGGCGGCAACCGCGGCCGGGGTGGGCTCAGTTGCTGCTCACGTAGGAATCTATCAGCTCGCGGTAGCGCAACGGCAGGATGGTGAAGAAGATCCCTACCCCGCCGGCACCCCAGAACTGCCCCTCCCGCACCACCGCTCCCCGGGCCCAGATGACCTCCTCGGAGCCGGGAAGCTGGAACTCCAGGCTGACCACGGTGCCATCGGGCAGGTCGGGCTCGATGAGCTTGTGCAGGTAGATGCCGGTCCTGGAGATGTTGTCGGCCCTGACCATGAAGGGTTCCTCGCCCATGAACTTGTTCAGGTAGATGTCGCAGCGTCTGCGGGGTTCTACCCTGTTCTCGATTTCACGGCTTTCCATGGCGCCCTCCTTGGAGTGGGTATTGGTATTCATATGTGTACTTATATCCTACACGTGAATACACGTCAAGTTTCCGGCCGCACTCCCCTCGCCCCGGCTTCTTCTGAAAGGATATTTTCCTGTATTTACGGAAAGATATTACTTTATCAGGCAGTTGCCCTCGTACATCTTCTTGAACCGTTCGGCGTCGGCCGCGGTGCCGACGATGTCTCCGTAGTGCATGGGGATGACCACCTCGGCGCCGATGTCGCGGGCAGCCTCCACCGCCTCCTCGGCGGTCATGACGTAGGTGCCGGATACCGGTAACAGGGCGATATCACATTCGATCTGCTTCATCTCGGGGATACGATCCGTATCCCCGGCGAAGTAGATGCGCTTCCCGCCGGTGGTGAAGACGTAACCCACGTAGCCGGCCTGCCGGGGGTGGAAGTCCTTGTCGGTGTTGTAGGCCGGCACCACCTCGATGGACACGCCTTTTACCTCGAGCCTGTCGCCGGGCTTGACGGCGCGGAACTCGCCGCTCACCTTGTCCCGGCAATCCGCCGGGGCCAGGTAGACGGTGTCATCCTTGGCTACCTTGGCCAGGTCTTCCGGGGAACAGTGATCGAAGTGCTCGTGGGAAATGAGCACCAGGTCCGCCCCCGGCAGGCCGGCGGAGATGTGAAAGGGATCGGTGTAGATGACGATGTCGGACTCGATGCGGAAGCAGTCGTGGTTGAGGCGAAAGATCTTGTCCAGCATGACAACCCTCCTTGATTCCGGGTCGATGCCCTTCAGCGGACCCTCGTCCTTTTCGGCAGTACCAGGCTCAGGGCCCTCCCACCGCCTTTACCGCCTCCTCGGCCAGGGTGTAGGGATCGGCTTCTCCCCGCTGCAGGCGATCGACGATTTGCTTGAGGTGATCTTCGTGAACCAGATAGGACCAGCCGCGCGCCACCAGGGTGCGGCGGAAGACATCGAGGAACTGCTGGCGCAAGCGGGCCTGTACGAATTGCGGGTCTCGACAGGCATCCAGGAACACCTGGTGGTGGTCGTCGAGGGCCCGGCACAGTTCGTCCAGCCCCTCGCCCCTCACCGCGGTGGTCTTGAGCACGGGCGGCACCCAGCCAGCCGGGCTGACCCGCTGCTCGGCGGCGGCCAGCAGTGATTGCACCGGCCCGTGATGGGCCAGTTCCGCCTGCGTTACCTTCTCCAGGTCGAGCATCATCTGCAGCTCGCGCACGGTACGGTCGGCCCCCTCGCGGTCGGCCTTGTTGACCACGAAGATGTCGGCAATCTCCAGCACCCCGGCCTTGATGGCCTGGATCTCGTCACCCATGCCGGGGGCCATCACCACCACCGTGGTCTGGGCCAGGCGCTGGACGTCGACCTCGTCCTGGCCCACGCCCACCGTCTCCACCAGTATGACCTGCCAGCCGCCGGCGTCCAGGGCGTGCACCACGTCGCTGGTGGTACTGGTCAGTCCCCCCAGGTGGCCCCGGGTGGCAAAGGAGCGGATGAACACGCCATCGTCGGTGGCATGCTCCTGCATGCGAATGCGGTCTCCCAGGATGGCCCCGCCGGAAAAGGGACTGGTGGGATCGATGGCCACCACCGCCACCCGCAGGTCCCGGGAGCGAAAGTAACGGATGAGGTGATCGGTGAGGGTGCTCTTGCCGGCCCCGGGGTTGCCGGTGATGCCGATGATGCGGGCCCGTCCGGTCCGCGGGTATAGTACCTTGAGCAGCCGTCGCGCCTCGCCCCGGCCGTCGTCTATCCAGCGTAGCAGGCGGGCGGTGGCACGCACATCCCCGGCCAGTACCTTCTGTACGATCTCCGTGCTCATGATTGCATGTCTATGCGTTGGCGCTCGCGGACCAGCACGCCCAGGTACTCGTTGACCGCCTTGATGACCTCGTCGACCTGGCGGGAAAGCTCCTGCCGCTGCTCGGCGGCCAGCAGTTCCACGTCCAGCAACTGTTCCAGGTGATCCTGGATGGCATACAGCGCCCCCCGGCACTCCAGGCTGCGGGCTATTCCCGCCCGGAAACTCCCTTCACCGAACCCGGCGGCCAGGGCCGCCGTGACCGTGGTGGCGGCGTACTTGAGCCGGGCGGCCAGGTTCTGGCTCTCGCTGTCGTCGAGGGAGTTGGCCACCTGGTACAGCGCCTTCCTCAACTGGCGGCCCAGGCGGTGGGCGGGTATGTCACTGGCGTGCAGGTAGCCCCCGGGTCCCACGGAACTCCGGGCCACCCGTTCCAGGGCATCCTCGCGAGCGATGCGCTCGGGTCGCGGACGACCGCTTGCCGGCTTGCGCCAGGTGCTGCCGGACGGCTTGCCGCCCCGGCCGGCGCGCTCCGCGCCGCCGCGCACGGCGCCTTTCTCCGGCCGCGGGGAACGACGCTCCGGGGTACGGCGGCGGCCGGTGGTCTTGCCCTCACGCCCCTTGCCGCCGGCGGCGGTTGTCGCTGTCCGTGAGCGCCGGCGCACCGTCTGGCGCGGGGGTTTGCCGCTTGTGGTCTTCTTATTCACCTGGCCGCTCCTTGTCTGCCACTCCGCGAACCGGGATCATCCCCGGGGTCTCACGTTCTGGCGTACCCACTCGATGATCTGCCCGGTGGGAGTGCCGGGGGTGAACACCTGGCTGACCCCGGCCTCGGCCAGGCGGGGGATGTCGTCATCGGGAATTATGCCCCCGCCGAAAACCACCACGTCGTCGGCACCTTGCTCCCGCAGTCCCTTCACCACCGCCGGGAACAACACGTTGTGGGCCCCACTCATGATGCTCAGGCCCACGGCGTCGACGTCTTCCTGGATGGCCGTGGCCACGATCATCTCCGGTGTCTGGTGCAGGCCGGTGTAGATTACCTCCATGCCGGCATCGCGCAACGAACGGGCCACCACCTTGGCTCCGCGGTCGTGTCCATCGAGACCGGGCTTGGCCACCAGAATCCTCAGTTTTCTTTCCTCCGCCATGTTTCCCTCTCCTCGCGGCGAACCCGCCCGGGCTCACAACATCGCCGGGTCCTGGTACTCGCCGAAGACTTCGCGCAATACACCGATTATCTCACCCAGGGTGCAGTACACCCTGACCGCGTCCACGAACCGTTCCATCAGGTTGCCGCCGTCGCGGGCCGCCTCCTCTACCAGGCGTAACTGCCGTTTCACCTCTTCGTTGTCACGCTGCTGGCGCAACTGCTGCAGGGCCGCCACCTGGCGCCGTTCCACTTCCTCGTCGATCTTGAGGATGGGAATGGGCAGCTCCTCCTCCATGACGTACTTGTTCACCCCCACCACCACCTTCTCCTGGCGTTCCAGCTGGCGCTGGTAGTGATAGGCGGCGTCGGAGATCTCCTTCTGGGGGAACCCCAGCTCGATGGCGCGGATGATGCCTCCCAGCTCGTCGATCTTGTCCAGGTAGCGCCGGGCATCGGCTTCCATCTTGTCGGTGAGCCACTCCACGAAGTAGGAACCACCCAGGGGATCGATGGTATGGGCCACCCCGGACTCCTCGGCAATGATCTGCTGGGTGCGCAGGGCCACCGTCACCGCCTCCTCGGTGGGCAGGGCCAGGGTCTCGTCCATGGAGTTGGTATGCAGCGACTGGGTACCGCCCAGCACCGCGCCCAGGGCCTGCAGGGCCGTGCGCACGACGTTGTTCACGGGCTGCTGGGCGGTGAGCGAACAGCCGGCCGTCTGGGTGTGGAAGCGCAGCTTCCAGGACTCGGGCTTGCTGGCACCGAAGCGCTCTTTCATGACGCGGGCCCACAGGCGACGGGCCGCCCGGTACTTGGCGATCTCCTCGAAGAAGTCGCTGTGGGCATTGAAGAAGAAGCTCAGGCGCGGGGCGAAGGCATCGACGTCCAGCCCGGCATCGATGCCCGCCTGGACGTAGCCGATGCCGTCGGCCAGGGTGAAGGCCAGCTCCTGCACGGCGGTGGAGCCGGCCTCGCGGATGTGGTAGCCGGAAATGGAGATGGTATTCCAGCGGGGTACGTGCTCGGTGCAGTAGGCCAGGATGTCGGTGATGATGCGCATCGACGGCCGCGGCGGGAAGATCCAGCTCTTCTGGGCGATGTACTCCTTGAGGATGTCGTTCTGGATGGTGCCGCCGATCTTGTCGCTGCTCACCCCCTGCTTCTCCGCCACCACGATGTACATCGCCAGCAGGATGCCGGCCGGGCCGTTGATGGTCATGGAGGTGGTGACCTGGTCGAGGGGAATACCGTCGAAGATGACCTCCATGTCCCGCAGGCTGTCCACCGCTACCCCGCAGCGGCCCACCTCTCCCAGGGAACGGGGGTGATCGGAATCGTAGCCCATCAGGGTGGGATAATGGAAGGCCACCGACAGGCCCGTCTGCCCCTGCTCCAGCAGGTAACGGTAGCGGCGGTTGGTGTCGGCGGGAGTGCCGAACCCGGCGAACTGGCGCATGGTCCACAGGCGGCCGCGGTACATGCTGGGATAGACCCCGCGGGTGTAGGGATACTGGCCGGGCAGGCCCAGGTCGCGCAGGTAGTCCAGGTCAGGGGTGTTGGCGGGGGTGCGCAGCCTGGGGATTTCCAGGTCGGAGATGGTGCTGAAACGCGGCAAGCGCTCGGGAGCACGCGCCAGCACCCGCTCCAGCTCCTCGCGCGTCCACTGCTCGCGGCTGGCAATTATCTCCTGCAGGGCATCGGCATCGAAAAGACGGCTCATGGCTCGACCTCTACTTTTTCCCCGGTGGCGGCAACGGCTCAGGCATTGTCCAGCAACGACCTGGCAATCACCATGCGCTGCACCTCGCTGGTGCCCTCGTAGATGGTGGTGATGCGGCAGTCGCGCACCAGCCTCTCAATGGGGTATTCCTTGATGTAGCCGTAGCCTCCGTGAACCTGGAAGGCGCGGGCGCAGATGCGGTTGGCGGCCTCCGAGGCGAAGAGCTTGGCCATGGAAGCCTGCCGGGTGAAGGGCAAGCCGCGACCCTTGCAATCGGCCGCTTGCAGCACCAGCAACCGGGCCGCCTCCAGCTCGGTGGCACTGTCGGCCAGCATCCACTGGATGGCCTGCTTGTTGGCCAGCGGGGCACCGAAGGCCTGCCGCTCCCGGCTGTAGCGCACCGCCTCGTCAAGCGCCGCCTGGGCGATGCCCACGGCCTGGGCACCCACGCCGATGCGGCCACCGTCGAGCGCCACCATGGCGATGCGGAACCCGCGGTTCTCCTCGTCCAGCAAGGCCTCGGCCGGGATCTCGGCGTCCTCGAACACCAGCTGCACGGTGGTCGAACCCTTCAGGCCCATCTTCTTCTCCACCGTGCCGATGCTCATGCCGGGAGTGCCCTTTTCCACCAGGAAGGCGGAGATTCCCCGGTGACCGGGCCCGCCGGTGCGGGCCCAGACCACGATAACCCCGGCATGGTCGCCCGAGGTGATGAACTGCTTGGTACCGTTGAGCACCCAGCCACGCTCGCTGCGCCGGGCGCTGGTGCGCAGGGCCGAGGCATCCGAGCCGCAATGCGGCTCGCTCAGGGCGAAGGCCCCGCAGGAGTACTCTCCGGAGGTTATCCGCGGCACCTGGCGCTGGATCTGCTCGCTGGTGCCGAACTTGCAGATGACCTCGGCCACCATGTTGGTCACCGCCATGGTCACGGCCGTGGCCGCGCAGGCGCGGGAGATCTCCATCATGGCCAGCGCGTAGGCCACCACTCCCGCCTCCGTGCCGCCCCACTTCTCGGGGACGTTCACGCCCATCAGCCCCAGCTCGGCCATCTTCTTCAGCTCCGCCAGTGGAAAGGTTCCCTCGGCGTCGCGCCGGGCTGCCGTCGGCGCCAGTTCCCGGGTGGCGAAGTCACGGGCCGTCTGCTGGATGAGCTTCTCGGTCTCGTTGAGCTGGAAATCCATGCTTTCAATCCCGGTAGTCGTAGAAGCCGCGGCCGCTCTTGCGCCCCAGCCAGCCGGCATCGACGTACTGGCGCAGCAGCGGGCAGGGCCGGTACTTGCTGTCGGCAAACCCCTTGTAGAGCACCTCCATTATGGCCAGGCAGGTGTCCAGGCCGATGAGGTCGGCCAGCGCCAGCGGACCCATGGGCTGGTTGGTGCCCAGTTTCATGCCGTTGTCGATGTCCTCGGGGCTGCCCACTCCCTCGTGGAGGGCGAATACCGCCTCGTTGATCATGGGCATGAGTATGCGATTGACGATGAAGCCGGGAAAATCTCGCGAGCGGGTGCAGGTCTTTCCCATGCGCTCGGCCAGGGCCACGGTGGCATCAATGGTGTCGGTGCTGGTGGCCAGGCCGCTGATTATCTCCACCAGCTTCATGACCGGTACCGGGTTCATGAAGTGCATGCCGATGAAACGCTCGGGACGCCCGGTGACCGCTCCCATGCGGGTTATCGAGATGGAGGAGGTGTTGCTGGCGAAGATGACCTCGGGCGGAGCGACCGCGTTGAGCTTGCTGAAGATATCGATCTTGATGGCCTCGCGCTCGGTGGCCGCCTCGATGATGAACTGCGTCTTGGCCAGGCTTTCCAGCCCCAGTGCCGGGAAGATCCGCACCTTGGTGGACTCGGCCGTGGCTTCGTCGAGCTTGCCCTTGGACACGGCCTTGTCGAGCCGCTTGCCGATTCCCGCGATACCCCGCTGGATCAACTCCTCGGAGACGTCGTTGAGCATGACTTCGAGACCACAGGCGGCAGCCACCTGGGCGATACCGGCCCCCATCTGGCCGGCACCCACCACACCGATTCTCGTGATTTCCATTCCAGCCTCCTGGCAACGGTTCCGGGTCATCCTGGGTAGCAGCTTTACCCCGTCATGTCAACGCGGTATGAGTTTCCGCGTTTCCCACCTCGGCCACGCTCCGTCCTGCCCTGGGTGGTGAACAGCCACGCCGGGGTTTGCCAACAGCCGACCAGCAACTGCGGGGGCAACAAGGTGTTGCACCGACAAGCAGTTGCCGCTATGTTCGCGACCTGTTGCCAGCGGCGGCAGAAGGCGCCGCTCGCGGGAGGAGACCAGATGACAGCACCGGTCAGGGTCCGCTTCGCCCCCTCGCCCACCGGCTACCTGCACATCGGCGGGGTGCGCACGGCCATCTTCAACTACCTGTTCGCCCGCCGCCACGGCGGCACCTTCATCCTGCGCATCGAGGACACCGATCGCCAGCGGTCCACGAGCGAAGCCACGGAACAGATACTCGATTCCCTGCGCTGGCTGGACATCGCCTTCGACGAGGGGCCCTATTTCCAGTCGCAGCGCGGCGAGCTCTACCATGCCCACCTGCAACGCCTGCTCGCCGAGGGCAAGGCCTACCGCTGCTACTGCACGGCCGAGGAACTGGAGCGCAAGCGCCGGCAGGCCGAGGCGGAAAAGCGCACCTACGTCTACGATCGCACCTGTCGCGAGCGCGATCCCCACGAGGATCCGGCCGGGCGGCCCTTCACGGTACGTTTCCGCATGCCCGACGAGGCTCCCGATCACTTCGCCGACCTCATCATGGGCCACATTCCCATCGATCCGGCCAAGCTCGACGACTGGATCCTGGCCCGCTCCGACGGCAGTCCCACCTATAACTTCTGCGTGGTGGTGGACGACGCCGACATGCGCATCAGCCACGTCATCCGCGGCAACGATCACGTGGAAAACACCCCCAAGCAGATCATGCTCTACCGCGCCCTGGGCTACCAGGTGCCGCAGTTCGCCCACATGCCGCTTACCCACGGCCCCGACGGTTCCAAGCTGTCGAAGCGCCGCGAGGAAGAGTACCGGCGCCAGGGAATCTCCGTATCGGTGCAGGAGTACCGGCGCATGGGCTACCTGCCGCAGGCCCTGTTCAACTACCTGACCCGCCTGGGCTGGTCGCACGGAGACCAGGAAATCTTCACCCGCGAGGAGCTGGAGCAACTGTTCGACCTGGATCACGTGGGACGCTCGGCGGGAGTGATGAACCCGGACAAGCTGCGCTGGGTAAACCAGCAGTACCTGATGCAGAGCGACGACGCCGAGCTGGCCCGCCTGCTGGTGCCCTTCCTGGCCGAACGAGGCATCGAGGCCGCCGACGACGAGCGGTTGAGCGGAATCTGCGGCCAGCTCAAGCCCCGGGCACACACCCTGGTGGAAATGGCCGCCATGGCCAACTACTTCTTCAAGCCGCCGCCGGCCTACGACGAAAAGGCCGCCCGCAAGTGGTTCAAGCCGGAAGCGGCCGGCCTGCTGGAGAGAGTCGCCGCTGAGCTCGAGCGGCTGGAACCCTTCACCGATGCCGGCCTGGAAGAGGCTTTCCGCCGGCTGGCGGACGAGCTGACGGCCGGCAAGCTGGGCAAGCTGGCCCAGCCGGTGCGCCTGGCTATGACCGGCACCACCGCCAGCCCCTCGTTGTTCTTCATCATGGCGGTTCTCGGACGCGACGAGACCCTGGCCCGCCTGGAGCGGGCCCGCGAGTTCATCAACGGTGATGCCGGCGTCACCTGACAAGTCCGGGGAACGCCGGCATTACTGGCGCCAGCCGGCCCGGGGCATCTCCTTCGATGCCGCCGTGATCATGCTGGCCGCCACCGTGCTCATCATCCTCTTTCACGAAAACGGCTCCAGCCTGTTCTTTCGCAGGCATTTCGCGCCCCTGGTCAGGAACTGGCCCCTGCACGATCTCTACCCGGCCATCTACTGGTTCGGCTGCAGCCTGCTCATGCTGGGGCTGCTTCCTTACCTGCTGGGCCGCTGGGTGCTGGGCTTCCGTCCCGCCGAGCTGGGTGTCGGCCTGGGTGACTGGCGTTTCGGACTGAAGGCGGTGGCGGTCCTCTACCTGTTGTTTCTGCCGGTGCTGGTGGCCACCAGTTACCTGCCCCAGTTCCAGACCAAGTATCCCCTGTTCGCCGCGGCCACCCTGGGCGGGGGACGGCTGCTGGTCTATGAGCTGGCCTACGCCGTGTACTTCCTGGGCTGGGAATTCGTCTTCCGGGGGTTTCTGCTCTTTGGACTCAAGCCGACCTTGGGGTTGCAGGCCGTGTTCGTGCAGACCATCCCCTTCGCCATCCTGCACTTCGGCAAGGCGGAGGTGGAGACCCTGGCCGCGGTGGGTGCCGGGGTAATCCTGGGTTTCCTGGCCCTGCGGGCCCGTTCCTTCTGGTACGGCTGGCTGCTGCATTCCCTCATAGCGGTCAGCAACGACCTGCTGGCCATG
>QMME01000060.1 GCA_003647095.1 Deltaproteobacteria bacterium | reverse complement strand
GTTCCTGGCTGGTGGCCTGGGAGCGTGACACCGCCTGTTGCAGCTCGCTGCGGGCCTCGAGCACCTGCTGGCGAAACACCAGCTCCCGCCGGCGCCGGCGGGTTTCCGCGATACGCTGCTGCAGGGTCTCGACACTGTCTTCTATGGCTTGCAGTCCCAGCTGTCGCTGCTCGACTTCCCGGGTCAGTTCCCGGGCCTGTTCGGCCAGGTCCAGTTTGCGCTCCACGGCCGCCCGGGCCAGGTCTTCATCGCCGGCCTCCAGGCAGGCCCGGGCCTTGCCTTCCATGGTGCGCATGGCCTCGTGCAGGTCGCGCAGGCGGCTGGCGAAAAGATCGCGCTCGGCGCGCTCGGCATCGCGGATGGAGCGGGCCTGGCCCAGGATGTCTTCCAGGTCTTCCAGGTAGGCCTCCAGCACCAGGCGCGGGTTGCGGGATTTCTTGATCAGCTGGTTCAGGTCTGCCCGGATGACGTGCCTGGCTCTTTCGATAATGCCCATCGCGTATCCACTCCACACCCGTGGGGCCAGCAACCTGATAGCGAGTGAACTCGACGTTATGCCGCTGGCCCGGAGGTGTCAACGGTTATTAGCCGCTCCGGACGCGTCGGCCCGGCTACTTGGCGGCCATCTTCTTCTTCAGCTCCTCGAGCTGCCGCTCCACCACCTGGCCGTGTTCCATGGAGGCGAAGCGGGCCTCGAGGTCGGCCTCATCCCGGTCGGCGACCAGGTGGTCGTCGAGCTGGGCGTAGGCCTCGACCTGGGCCTCGAGCTGCAGCACCTTGTCCTCCATGCGGTCGAAGGTATCGAAGGCGCGGGTATCGGCCAGGGCGGCCGGCGATTTCCGGGACGTCAGTGCCCGGGCGGTGCTGCGCCGGGCCCGGGCGGCCTTGGCCCGGGACACCAGGGCCTGGCGGCGCAGGCGGGCGTCGCGGTAGCGCTCTTCGAGCGAGGCCAGCCCCTGCTTGAGCGCCCCCACGTACTCGCGCTGGATGCGCACCTGCTCCTCCAGGGACTCCGCCTGGGCCTGGAACTCGTTGCGGCGCATGATGGCCCGGCGGGCCAGGTCCTGATCGCCGCCCTCCAGGGCCAGGGCCGCCCGGCGTTCCCAGCGGCCGGCCGTCTCCAGCACCAGGGCACGCTTCTTCTCCATGGTCTTTTCGCTGGCGATGGTCTCCACCAGTGTCTCGCGGGCCTTGCGCAGGTGGGTCTCCATGTCCAGGATGGCCTGGTTGAGCAGTTTCTCCGGGTTCTCCGCCTTGGAGACGAGCTCGTTGAGGTTGGAACGGACGATGTCGTTGATACGGCCTAGCAAACCCATGACCTACCTCCTTGGTTCTGGTTGCCTACTTGCCACAATAGTTAATGATTGCAGCTTCCGTGCCATCCATCGTCCCGGTCAACCCCCTGATGCAAAAGGAAAAAGACCGGGGACAGGCCCGGGGGGTTGGCGCTGGGCGCCAACCGGGGTGGCGCTGAGCGCCGGTCGCGCCGGGGTTGAGCCGCGGGCCGAAGGCGGGTATACAGGTGTCGTGAGCGGGACTGGAGACGGAAAGGACACGGCGGGTCTCACCCCCGGGCAGTGGGAGCAGCGGCTCGAAGGGGCCGCGGCGGAACCGCAGCGGCTGGCCGAGGTACTCGAGCAACTCGACCGGGAGATGCGCCAGGAAAACACCTGGTTGCACGAAAATCCCGAGCCCGGCGGGGTGCTGCGGCTGGTGCTGCGCTTCCTGGGCAGGGACGACGATGACGACCTGGTTGGCCTGGGCCGGCGCATCGACGGAGAGCTGCGGGCGGAACGGGCGCTGAAGCGCCGCTACCGGGGCTGGCAGTCCGGCGAGGAGGCCCTGGACCGCGTATATCCCTACATCAAGGATTTTCCGGGCGAGGTGCGTGCTTGCGCGGACGGGTTGCAGTTTCCGGGGTTTCTCAAGTTCAAAGGGGTGGCCGACACCGGCACCGTGCACGAGGCCGTGGCCGTCTACCTCAACGAGCGTTTTCCAGGCCGCGATCCGGCCAACTTCCGCCTGTGCTTCGTGAAGGACCGCGGCCGGCTGATCATCAAGCGCGTCTTTCGCAAGGAACTTCCCCGTCGCCGCGAGCGGCCGAGCACCGCCCGGGCGGTGCTCATCGAGCTCGTCGACGACCTCTGTCCCGGGCGTGAGTGCATTCGCGAGCTGGTGGTCGACAACGCCGCCAACGTGGCCACGCGCCAGCGCCTGCTGCTGTCGCGGGACACCGGAGAGGGGACGGTCTACCGGCTGCGCACCGACGGCCGGGTGGAAGACACACCCCTGGGCAAGCTGATGCTCAGGCTGGCCCGCGAGCTCGGTCTGAAGCCCGGTGATTTCCGCCTGCGCCTGCTTCCCTATGGCATTCTGGAAATCCGCCTGGCGGTCGGCTGAGCCGGCCCGTGTTGACAGCAAGTGAGTTGTAGCGCAGGAAGGGTCGTTGCCGGATTCTATGCGAGGTGCATTTCATGCTAAAACCGTGGGGCCTAAAACCGTGGGGCCTGTCCCCGGGTTTTGTCGTTTTGTATCAAGCTGGTGTGACGCAGGGAGGGTTGTTGGCGGCAATTTTTTCAAAGATGCATTTCATGCTTGACAGGCGCGGCTTATGTTGTTAGATAGACCTTCATGATGGTGGGCCGACCAGATAAAGCAACCCCTGCTTCCACCCGGCAGCCAGTTCTAACCGGAGCGCTCGAGGACTACCTGGAGAGCATCTACCTGCTCGAGCGCGAGCACGGCTTCGCCAGGGTGCGCGACATCGCCCGGGCCCGCGGTGTCAAGGCCGGCTCGGTCACCCCGGCGCTCAAGCGCCTGGACGAGGCCGGCCTGGTGGAGTACGCCCAGCGCGAGTACGTGAAACTCACCGACCAGGGCAACCGCGCCGCCCGCCGGGTGCTGGCCCGCCACGATTTGCTCAAGCGCTTCTTCGAGGAAGTATTGCAGATGGAACCCGGGGCTGCAGAGCGCGAGGCCTGCGCCATGGAACACTCGCTGTCTCCACAGGGCATGGACGGGCTGGTGCGATTTTTCGAGTTCCTGTCGATCTGCCCCGAGGGACTGCGGGGCTGGCTGGAGAAGTTCCACGCCTGCGCCGCGGTGCAGTCAGACGGTGGGTCCTGTGACAGTAGCTGCTCGTGTTACGGCGACGGGGAACGGCGCCGCGTCCCCAGCATCCGGTTGGTCGACATCGAGCCCGGCCGCGCCGCCCGGGTGTTGCAGGTCGACGCCCGGGGCGCGGTGCGCCAGCGCCTGCTCGACATGGGATTGCTTCCCGGGGTGGAAGTCAGGGTCGAAAGGCTCGCCCCGGGAGGCGATCCCATCTGGATAGGCCTGAAAGGATCCCAGCTGGCCCTGAGAAGCTCGGAAGCGAGCGCAGTCATGGTGGAGGGGTGAAATTTTTTTCCAATTCCTGTTAGACAGGGCTAGCAAGTATAAGCGAGACTTCATATGAAAGCGCTATCAGCAAAAACTGCGCCGGCTCCCGTCAGGGTGGCCCTTCTCGGCAACCCCAACTGCGGCAAGACCACCATCTTCAACGCCCTCACCGGGGCACGCCAGAAAGTCGGCAATTATCCCGGGGTAACGGTGGAAAGGCGACAGGGTACCTGTTACCAGGGAGAGCATTGCCTGGAACTGGTGGATTTGCCGGGCACCTATTCGCTGACTTCGTACTCGCCAGAGGAGAAAATCACCCAGGAGCAGGTTCTCGCCGGTGGTTTCGACGTCGTGGTGGTCGTGGTCGACTCCACCATGCTGGGGCGTTCGCTGGTGCTGCTGGCGCAGGCCATGATGGTGGGGGTGCCGCTGGTGCTGTGCCTGAACATGGCCGACGAGGCCAGGCAGGCCGGCCAGCAGCTCGACCTGCGGCGAATGTCGTCGCTGCTGGGCATGCCGGTGGTCGAGACCGTGGGCCACCGCGGGCAGGGGATAGAACAGCTGCGCCGGGCCATCGTGGCCCAACGGACGGGCGGCGAGCACGGGCATGGGCTGGTGCTGGGTCGGTCCCTGCGGGAGGCCCTGGCGGCCGTCTCCGCCCGGCTGGAGAATCTGCCCCAGCTTTACCGCGGGCAGCGGGCCTGGTTCGCTCTCAAGCTGCTGCTGGACGAGCCACGGTTCGTCTCCCTGGCAGGGGAGCTGGGCCTGCAGGGGGCGCGGGACGAGGCCGCCCGCCAGCGCGCCGCACTCGAGGTCGCCACCGGCATGGATATCGGCTTGTACGTCACCGAGTGTTTCTTCGGCTTCGTAGACGGCCTGTTGCGGGAAGTGACGCTACGGCCGGCCCGGGCCGACGCCCGTAGCCTTTCCGACCGCGTGGACACGGTGCTGGCTCACCGGCTGTTGGGATTGCCCATCTTCGGCGCCGTCATGTTCGCCATCTTCTGGGTGACCTTTACCGCCGGCGAGATCCCCATGGGCTGGATCGAAGACGGCTTCACCGCCCTGGGCCGGTGGCTGGGCGGCCTGTGGCCGGCCGGCAGCGAATCGCTGCTGCGCTCGCTGCTGGTCGACGGGGTGATTGGCGGGGTGGGCGGGGTGGTGGTGTTCCTGCCCAACATACTGCTGCTGTTTCTCGGCCTGGCCTTGCTCGAGGACACCGGCTACCTGGCGCGGGCTGCCTTCCTGATGGACAGGCTCATGCATCGCTTCGGCCTGCACGGCAAGAGCTTCCTGCCGCTGCTGGTGGGATTCGGCTGTTCGCTGCCGGGCATCATGGCCACCCGCACCCTGGAAAACGAACGCGATCGGCTCACC
This sequence comes from Deltaproteobacteria bacterium, assembly GCA_003647095.1. Taxonomy (GTDB): domain Bacteria; phylum Myxococcota; class B64-G9; order B64-G9; family B64-G9; genus B64-G9. The sequence continues at coordinate 9,993 of QMME01000060.1, read as the reverse complement.
ACCATGCTGGTGCTGCCCCTGATGTCCTGCGGCGCCCGCCTGCCGGTGTGGTTGCTGCTCATCCCCGCCTTCTTCCCGGCCGCCTGGCAGGCGCCCCTGCTGTGGTTGATCTACTCCGTGGGAATCGTGCTGGCGTTGGGGCTGGCCTGGCTGCTGCGCCGCACCTTGTTCCGCGGCGCCGAAGCCCCCTTCGTCATGGAACTGCCTCCCTACCGCCTACCCACCCTGCGCGCGGTGACCATGAAGATGGCCGAGCGCTGCTGGTTGTACCTGCGCAAGGCCGGCACCATGATCCTGGCCATATCCATCCTCATGTGGTTCATCACCTCCTATCCCAAGCCAGACAGCGAACAATTACGGTCGCTGCCGCCAGCCGGAAGCGCGGCCGCGGCGGGGCAACTGGAGCGGCACCAGGCTGCGGACAGGCTGCGCCATTCCCTGGCCGGGCGCCTGGGCACGGCCCTGGAGCCGGTGTTCGCGCCCCTGGGATTCGACTGGAAGCTCAACACCGCCTTGATCGGTGCCTTCGCCGCCAAGGAGGTGTTCGTGGCCCAACTGGGTATCGTCTACTCCCTGGGCGGAGTCGACGAGGAGTCTCCCGACCTGCGCCAGGCCCTGCGCCGTGACTACACGCCACTGCAGGCGCTGGCGCTGATGCTGTTTCTGCTCATCGGCACGCCCTGCATGGCTACCTTCGCCATCACCCGGCGCGAGTCGGGAAGCATCAAGTGGGCCCTGCTGCAACTGGGAGGGCTGACCGCCCTGGCCTGGCTGGTGGCGCTGCTGGTGTTCCAGGGCGGCCGGCTACTGGGGCTGGGCTGAGGAGATGAGCATGGAGACAATCGTCGTCGCGCTGGTGGTACTGGGAGCCGCGCTTTTTATTGTCCGGCGGATACACAGGAGGCTGCGCCGGACGCCGTCGGAGAACGACACCTGCTGTAGTGATTGTCAAGCAAGGCACTGTCCCGCCGGACGGATGCCGTCACAGGGAACGACCCGGACAAAGGAGAAAATGCCATGCGCTGGCGAGTAAGCCAGACGTCTTCGGTCATACTGGCCATGTTGACCGCCGCGGCGGCGTCACCGCCAGGGGACGGAGGAAGGGCCCATGAAAAGTAGGCTGCCGGGCACCGCGGTAATTATTTTCCTGGTCCTGGCGGTCGACACTCGCGCCGCCGACACGGTCGAGACCTGGGCGGTCGGAGCTTCCGACGTGGAGTTCTACCTGTCTGCCGAGGGCCTGGGCCGGGCGCTGGATGAGCGACGGTTGCAGTCCTCCCTGCTGGCCGGCTACGGGCTCACGGAGCGACTGTCGGCCTTCCTGGGGATGGCCGCCCGGGGCGACGGGGCGCTGGCATCCGCTGAGGCCAGCCTGTCTTTGGGGCTGTTCGGCACGTTGGTCGAGAGCGCTCATTTCGATCTCGACCTCTTCCTCGAGGCCAGCGTGGGCGGCCCCGCGCTGAGCCGTTTCCAGTTGCTCCCGGCGCTGGAGATCAACCTGGACCACCATCCCGGGCAACAGACCTGCGGCGCCTACCTGCGCCTGGGCTTGCCCGTGCACGGACAGCGCCGGGGCGGCGACCCGGCGGCGCCCGGCGAGCACCAGACCGTCTACGCCCTGCTGCTCAACCCCGGCATCTACGTCACCGTGGCGGCCGGGCATCAGCTGCTGCTTGAATACGACATGTCCTTCCACTCGGCCGAAGCCGACGAGCATTCCCTGGATATCGGCGGTGTGGCTCTCGGCTACAACGTCGTCCTCACCGAGCGGCTCGAGTTGATCACCCAGCTCTACCTCGACATACCGGGTACCGGCGAGGGCTGGGCGGCGGGGGTGCTGGTAGGCCTCATCGCCACCCTCCCGGCAGGTGGTTAGCTCGCGCCCGGGCCGAGTGCTGGAGAAGTCGTCACCTGGCGGTAACGGCGTCGCCGGCCGTTGAGACCACGGCCGGACCTTGCTAAAGTGTCGCCATGACGGTGACCGCAGGCAGGCCGTTTCTCGTCGCTCTCGACCAGCGCCTGGAAGGCTACCGGCGCTTCCTGGCCGCCTGGGTGTGCCGGGTCGGAGGCAGGACGGTGGTGATCGATCCGGGGCCGGCCTCCACCATCCCCCACCTGGTGGAGAGACTGCATGCCGCCGGTATCGAGCGGGTGGATTTCGTGCTGCTCACCCACATCCACCTCGACCACGGCGGCGGCAGCGCCGAGCTGCTCGACGCCTTTCCCGAAGCACGGTTGTGGTGCCACGAGCGCGGGCGCGGGCACCTGCTCGATCCCGTACACCTGTGGCAGGGCAGCCGGGCCACCATCGGCGAGGTGGCCGAGGTCTACGGCGAGCCGCGCCCGCTCGCCGAGCGGCGCCTGGCCGGAGACGACGAGCTGGCGGCCGCCGGCATCGAGGTGATCCCCACCCCCGGCCATGCCCCCCACCACGCCAGCTTCCGCATCGGTCGCTTCCTGTTCGCCGGCGAGGCGGTGGCCACCCGCCTGCACCTGCCCGGTCCGGCCGAGTACCTGCGCCCGGCCACGCCGCCGCGCTTTCGGCCCCGGGTGTTCCTGGATTCGCTGGCCCGGCTCGAGCGGCTGCAACCGCGGCCCGATTACCTGTGCTTCGCCCACTACGGCCTGAGCCGTGAGCCGCCGGGCTGGTACCGGCGCGCCCGGCGCCAGCTCGAGCTGTGGCTGGAGCTGGTGGGGCGGGAGGTGCGGGCCGGCAACGAGTTCCGGCCCCGGCACCTGGTCGGCCTGCTCGAGCACGAGGATCCCGACTTCCCGCTGGCCCGCCTTCCCGGAGACATCCGCCGGCGCGAGCTGTTCTACGTGGAAAACTCCCTGCTGGGCATGTGGCGGGCGCTGCTTTCGGGTCTCAGGTCTTGCGGCGCATGACCACTTCGAGCTTCTGGCCGGGCAGCACCCGGTAGATGGGCAGGGGTTTTTTCTTGCCCTTGAGCCGGGCCGGCTCCAGCGCCTCCACCTGTACCCGCTGGTCCAGGCGCTCGGCCACCGGCTGGGAGATGATGATCTGCCGGCCGTTGGCCAGGGCGGTGAGACGCGCGGCGACGTTGACCGGGTCGCCGATGGCGGTGTAGTTGGCGCGCATGGAAGAACCCAGCGGCCCCACCACCACCTCGCCGGCGGCGATGCCGGTACCCATGTCCAGCTGCTGGTCCATGTTGGCATCCAGCCGCGACAGGCTCTCCACCATGTCCAGGGCGGCGCAGACGGCACGGGTCTCGTTGTCGGGGTAGCTCACCGGGGCGCCGAACAGGGCCATCAACCCGTCACCCAGGAACTTGTCCAGGGTGCCGCCGTAACGCAGCACGCAGCGCACCAGTTCCTCGAACAGGGTGTTGAGCAGGCTGGCCGTCTGCTCGGGCTCGATGTTCTCGGCCACCTGGGTGAAGCCGCGCAGGTCGGTAAACAGCACCGCCAGGTGGGTGCGGCTCAACTGCATGGTGGTGTCGGGCTGGTGCAGCACCCGGTAGGCCACGCTGGGATCCAGGTGCTGGCGGATTACGTCCTTGAGCAGGTCCATCTTCTTCTTGCGCCGCAGGGCCATCTCCACCCGGGCCAGCAGCACCTCGTTGGAGATGGGCTTGAACAGTACGTCGTCGGCGCCGCGCCACAGGCCGCGCAGCAGTATCTCCTCGCGCTGGTCGATGGTGAGCAGCAGCACCGGCACGTCGGCGGTCTGCGGCCGCTGCTTGAGCACTTGCAGGACGTCCAGCCCGTCCATGCGCGGCATGATGATGTCCAGCAGCACCAGGTCGGGCGGGTCGCTTTCGGCGGCGCTCAAAGCCCGCACCCCGTCGGACACGGCCACCACCTGGTGCCCCTGGTCCACTAGCAGGTCCTCGCTCATGGCCAGGAAGAACTCGTCGTCGTCGACCAGCAGGATCTTTCCGGTCAGTTTCTCCATCAGTTGTCACCACTCCGCCCCGCCCCCAGTTGGTGCTTTTTCACCAGCCGCCGCAACTGGTCGTAACTCAGCTCCAGGTCCCGGGCCGCCTGGCGCAGGTTGCCCCCGCTGGCGGCGAGCGCCTGGCGCAGCAGCCGGCGCTCGAACTCCGCCACCCGCCGGCGCAGGCCCCCGCCGCCGGCCTCGCCGGCCTCGGCCCCGCCGGGGCGCAGGTCGAGATCGGCGACGTCGATGACCTCGTCCCGGCAGCGGTAGGCGGCGCGTTCGATGAGGTTCTTCAGTTCGCGCACGTTGCCGGGAAAGGGCTGGTCGGCCAGCAGCGCCAGTGCCGCTGGCGAGATGTCGCGGCAGCGCACCCCGGCCACCTCGCGGCGGAAACCGGTTATGAAGTGGCGGCACAGCGCCGGGATGTCCTGGCGCCGTTCCCGCAAGGGCGGCACCACGATGGTGTCGAAGGTGAGCCGGTCGTACAGGTCGGAACGAAAACGGCCGGCGGCGATCTCCGCCGGCAGGTCGGCGTTGGTGGCGGCGGTGACCCGCACGTCCACCTTGATCTCCCGCGAACCGCGCAGCCGGGAGAAGCTCTGGTACTCGATGACCCGCAGCAGCTTCTTCTGGATGGACACGGGCATGTTGCCCACCTCGTCGAGAAACAGCGTGCCCCCGTCGGCCAGCTCGAACTTGCCGGGACGGCGCCCGGCGGCATCGGTGAAGGCGCCCTTTTCGTGGCCGAACAGCTCGGCCTCGGCCAGGCTCTCGTTGATGGCGGCGCAGTTGACGGTGATGAAGGGTCCCTCGCGGCGGTTGCCCGCCCGGTGCAGGGCGGCGGCCACCAGCTCCTTGCCGGTTCCCCGCTCGCCCAGGATCAGCACCGGCCGGGGGATGTCGGCCAGGTCCTGGATCTGGCGCCACACCCCGGCCAGGCCCGCGTCGCTGCCGATCATCTCCGGCAGCGGCCCGCTGCGCTCCTCCAACCAGGCGCAGCGGCGCCGCAGGCGGCGGTTGTCGTCGGCCACCCGGCGCAGGCGCTCCACCTTGGCCAGTTGCAACTGCAGCCGTTGGGCCAGGCGGGGATCTTTCTCGATGAAGTCGGCCGCACCCAGGCGCATGGCGCGCACCGCCTCGTCGATGGAACCCTTGCCGGTGAGGATGACCACGATTAGCTCGGGATGACGCTGGCGCAGCAGCTCCAGGATCTCCAGGCCCGGCCGGTGGCCCGGTCCCAGGTCGAGGTCGAGTATCACCAGGTCGGCCGGCCGCCCCTGCCGCGCCAGGAAATCCAGCGCCGCCTCGCCGTGGCGGAAGGGATGCAAGCGATGCTCCGGCCCCAGCAGCTGCTCGAGCAGTTCCAGCACCTCGGGCTGGTCGTCGATGGCCACTATCTCAGCCATGGTCTGCCTGCCTGTTCAGTCGCGCCGCCACCAGGCCGGCGGCGTCGTTGTCGCCGGCCCAGCGTTCCGCCGGCAAGCGAATGGTGAAGGTGGTCGGCCCTCCCGGGGCCGACAGTACCGACAGGCGGCCGCCGTGGTTCTGGATGACCTGCCGGGCTATGGCCAGGCCCATGCCGCTGCCGTCGGGCCGGGTGGTATAGCCGGGTTCGAACAGGTGCCGTTGCCGGGACAGCTCGATGCCCGGACCCCGGTCGGTGACGGCGATCTCGATCCAGCCGGCCGACGGGGCCCGCGCCGCCACCAGCACCGGTACCCCGGGAGGCGAGGCCTGCCAGGCATTGCGGATGATGTTGGCCAGCGCGGCCCGCAGCTGCTGCTCGTGGCCCGGCAGCGGCGGCAGGGAGGGCTCCAGCGCCAGGCGCACCCGCGCGGGATCGTCGCAGACCTCGGCCACCACCTGGCGCAGCAGCGCCCGCAGCGAGTGCCGCCCGGCCCGGGTGCCGGGCTGGCGGATGTGCTCGAGGAATTCAGTCCACTGGCCGAACAGCCGCTCCAGCTCGCGCTGCCCGGCACTGCCCCGCTCCAGGCGGGACGCCGCCACCGCCAGCAGGTTCTTCATGCGGTGGGCCTCGCGGGTCACTTCCTGGTGGGCCTCCTGGCGTCCCGCTTCCTGCACCGAGCGCAGCAGCTGGGCCAGCGCCGACGGCGCCTGGGTGGGCAAGGCGGCCAGCAGCAGGCCCAACCAGCGGGCCACGGCCTCGTCGTCGGCCAGGCGGGCCAGGCCCAGGGCCAGCCAGTGCAGCGGCTCCAGCTCGGCGGGATTGGCCACCACCGCCTGCAGCAGCCAGGGCAGGCCGGCGGCGGGACGGCCCGCCTCCACCAGCAGCCGCCCCAGGCCGGCCAGCCCCCGGGGATGGTCGGGACACAGTTGCAGTCCCCGGTGATAGAGGACCTCGGCCCGCGCCTGCCCGTCGCTGCGCTCGGCCAGCAGGTCGGCCTGCAGAAACAGGCAGGCGGCCCGCTGGCTGTCGTCCGCGGCCCGGGCGGCCAGTCGTTCCAGTATGCCCAGGGCCTGCTCGGCGGCGGCCGGATCGGCGTGGCGGCGCTCGGCCAGCAGGCGGGCCTGGGCCATGAGCAGTTGCGGATCCCGGGGAAAGCGGCGCAGGCCGGCGGCGAGTATGTCGGCCTGTTCCCGGTCCGGGCGCCCGCTGTGACGGGCGGCCTCCAGGTGCAGCAGTACCAGTTCCACGTCGCCGGCGGGATCGGGAACGCCGGCCAGCTGTTCGAGCACCTTCTCGAAGTGCCCGCCGGCGGCCAGCGCGGCCAGGCGCAGGCGGCCCGCCCGCGGCAGCAGCTGCCGGGAAAATTCGTGCTCCAGCAGGTCCAATGCTTCCGGCGGGTGCCCGGCCTCCAGCAGGCTGGCGGCCAGGCGCAGGCGCAGCTGCTGGTCCCGGGGTGACTGGCGCAGGGCCCGGGCCACGGCGCGGCGAGCCTGCCGCCAGCGTTGCAGATCGAGCAGGATCTCCGCTTCCAGGGCGCTGCGCCGGGAACCGGCGGGGCTGCCGGCCAGCCAGGCCAGAGCCTGCTCCAGCCGCCCGGCCCGGTAGAGGTACTCGGCCAGCCGCAGGCGCAGGCCGGCATTACCGGCGTCGTAGACCACGGCGGCCCGCATGACCCGCATGGCGGCCTCTGCCTGGCCGGCCCCGGCGTAGGCCCGGGCCAGCTCGCAGCGGCGGGCCGCGGCGGCGGGATCCAGGCTGCGGGCCCGCTGCCCGCGCAGGCGGGGACGGTGATATGCTCTTTTCCTGGCCGGCATTGGTGGCAGTGTAACCGCACCCGCGGCATCGGCGCAACCGGCCCGGACCCTTTTGCTTTGACTTCGGCCGGGGTATGACACACAATGACCGGCCGGCCGTCGTGGCCCGGGCGGGGCGTGGCCGGCGGGAGCGGAAGATGCGCTTGGCAGACGGAATCCTCGGACACCGGCGTCAGCTGGAACAACTGGAGCGGGCCCGCCGCGCCGGCCGGGTGGCCCACGCCTACCTGTTTCACGGCCCGCGCGGTGTGGGCAAGGAGCAGGTGGCCCGGGCCTTCGCCCAGTCGCTCAACTGCACCGACGCGGCAGCGAGTCCCTGCGGGCAATGCCAGGATTGCCAGCTGGTGGAGCAGGAAAAGCATCCCGACGTACGCCTGCTGGCCAGCGAGGCGGAACTGGTACGGCGCGGCCGGCGGGAGGCCGAGTCCCGGCGGGCACCCTCCAGCCAGATCCGCATCGAGCAGCTCGACGAGCTGCAACCGCTGTTCCGGCACCGGCCCTACCGGGGCGGCTGGAAGGTGGTCATCGTGGTCGACGCCCACGCCATGAACCAGTTCTGCCAGAACCGCTTCCTCAAGACCCTGGAGGAGCCCAGCCCGGACACGGTCATCGTCATGGTTACCCATCGTCCCGACGCCTTGCTGGACACGGTGCGCTCCCGCTGCCAGCCGCTGTCCTTCGGCACCCTGCCGGTGGCGGAAATTGCCGGCTGGCTGGAAGAGCACGAGGGCCTGGATGCCGGCCAGGCCGCGGTGCTGGCGGCCATGGGACAGGGCAGCCTGGGGCAGGCCCGGCAGCTGGCCCAGGGAGACATCCTGCAGCTGCGCAACAGCCTGGCCGAGGTCGTCGAGCAGGTGCCGCAGGCCGGGCTGGGCCGGCTGCTGGAAATGGCCGGGGATCTCTCCGGCAAGCGTGACGACGTGAGCATGAAGCTGGACCTGCTGGAGTGGTGGTGCCGGGACCTGTTGCTGCTGAGCGGCGGTGTCGACCCCGCCCGCCTGGCCAACCGCGACAGCGCCCAGCGCCTCGAGCGGCTGGCCGAGCGGGTGCCGGCCCGGCGGGTGCTGGACTGGCTGGCGCAGATCCGCCGCACCCGGGCGGGCCTGGAGCGCAACGCCAATCCCCGGCTGATGCTGGAGTCGCTGTTGATAGGAATGCACACGGCCTGAACCAGGTGGTGGATCAGTGGACGAGGAACGGGACAAACAGCATGCCGAGCTGGTGGAGCGGGCCGAAGCGCCCTCCCCGGCGGCCGCGCAGGAAGCCGCGGAGGCCGCCACGGAGCAGGTGGTTGTGCCCGAGAAAGCGGTGGGAGTGGTCTTTGCCGACGGCAAGGTGAACGAGTTCGACCCCGGTGAACAGGAGTTCCGGGTTGGCGACGTGGTGCTGGTGGACAACGCCCGGGACCTGAACCTGGGGCGGGTGGTATACGTCGGGGCCAACCGTTCCGGGCAGAAGCTGCGCCAGGTCAAGCGGCGCATCGGCCCCCAGGACTGGATGCTCATCAGGCGCAACCAGAAACGCGAGGAAGAGGCGCACGAGCTGTGCCTGGAGCTGATCGGGCAGCTGAACCTGCCCATGAAGCTCATTCGCGTGGCCTACCTGCACGGGGGCAACAAGGCCATCTTCTACTTCTCCGCCGACGGGCGGGTGGACTTCCGGGAACTGGTGCGCCGCCTGGCCAAGGCCCTGCACGTGCGCATCGAGATGCGCCAGATCGGCGTGCGCGACGAGTCGAAGATGCTCGGGGGGGTAGGCATCTGCGGCCAGATGCTGTGCTGCTGCCGCTTCCTGAACAAGTTCGCGCCGGTGTCCATCAAGATGGCCAAGAACCAGAACCTGTCGCTGAACCCGCAGAAACTCTCGGGACTGTGCGGCCGGCTGATGTGTTGCCTGGTCTACGAGGACGAGGTCTACACCCATAACCGGCGCCAGTTGCCGCGTCCCGGGCAGACCATCAGCACTCCCCGGGGCGAGGGACGGGTGATAGACCTGGACGTTCCGCGCCGCCTGGTCAAGGTGCAGCTGGCCGACGCCCAGCAGGCATTTACCCTGGGGCAACTGGCCGGCGAGGAAGCGGCCGAGCCCGCCGCCGCAAAGCGGGGGGCGGACGCCGGGACCAGCCAGCAGGCCTCCGGCCGGCAGGGGCGCCGCCGGCAGGAAGACAACCGCCAGCGGACCGGCGAGCGCCGGGGACGGGCGGGCGCCGGCGCTGACGAGAAGGAAAAGGAAAAGGAAAGGCCACAGGAGCAGGAGGGCAAGTCCCGGCGCAAGAAACGCCGCAGCCGCTCCCGTAGCCGCTCCAAGCGGCGCAAGAAAAAGGCCCGCTCGTCCGATCAGTCGGCCGGCCCGCGCCCGGACAAGGGGAGGTGAGGAGCAACTCCATGGCAGATTCCTTCTACGTGACCACTCCCATCTACTACGTCAACGACGTGCCCCACCTGGGACACGCCTACACCACCATCGCCGCCGACGTGCTGGCCCGCTACCACCGGTCCGCCGGGCGGCGCACCCGCTTCCTGACCGGCACCGACGAGCACGGCCAGAAGATCTTCAAGGCCGCCCGGGCCCAGGGGGTGACTCCCCTGGAGCTGGCCGACCGGGTGGTGGAACGCTTCCGGGCCCTGTGGCAGAAGCTCGACATCGATTACGACGACTTCATCCGCACCACCGAGCCCCGCCACCAGCAGGTGGTGCAGCGACTGTTTCGACGGGTGCAGGAGCGCGGCGACATCTACCTGGGACACTACCAGGGCCTGTACTGCACGGGTTGCGAGGAGTACTACACCGAGGCCCAGGCCGAGCAGGGTCGCTGCCCCATCCACAAGCAGCCGCTGGAGAAACTGCGCGAGGAAAGCTACTTCTTC
>QMME01000059.1 GCA_003647095.1 Deltaproteobacteria bacterium | reverse complement strand
TGAAGCGTATGGGAATGTACATGTCGTGCTTGGGAGCCACCCGGGCGTAGACATCGGCGGCGGCCAGGAACTTCTTTTCGAAGAAGGGAATGGGCTGTGATTCCATCTGCTGCTTGGTGCCCCGCCGCGCGCCCTTGAGCCCGGCGTCGAAATCAATGCGTTCTTCCTTGATGGTGCGTTCTTCTTCCTTGCCAATGCGCCGGCCCGTCTTGGTGGGCTGCCACTTGCGGCAATCGACATGCTTGCGGTCGCGCAGCTCCATGCACTTGTCCCAGCTGAGCACGGCATCATAGGCGGCTTCGGCGCTGAAGGGGCCCCGGGGGTCTTTCTCGACCACCTTGGCATACTGCTGGGCGGCACCGTAGAAGTCACCCATCTTGTAAAGTACGTCAGCATAGTACCAGCGCAGCTTGTAGGCGTACTCGGAGTCGGGAAAGGCTTCCATGTACTTGGCGTACAGCTTGCGGGCCAGGTTGTAGGTGTCCCAGCGCTTGGTTTCCTGGGCTTCCTGGTGATAACTGGTGACCAGGTCACGCAACGAGGCTTCCACCAGAGCGTAGGCCCTCTTGGTGGCCATCTTGTTGCCCTTGTTGACTTCCCACCAGTGCGAACCGGGCCGGTACTGTTCTATGATGCGATTTATCTCACGGGTGACCTTGTCGCGCTGGTTCATCTTGCGGTAAGCCAGCACGATGGAATTGTGATAGGACGGGCAGTCGGGCTCGGTGGGGTACTCGTCCAGCAGGCGGCGAAAGGCCTTTACCGTCATTTCCGCCTTGCCCTGTTTCTTGTAGGTGCGTGCCAGCTTGCGCATGTAATCCAGCGTGCCCCGCTTGCCCACCTGCGACATCCAGTACTGTTCGGCCTCGTCCAGGGCGTCGAGCTGGCTGAAAGTCAGCACCATGTCCTGCAGGGCCTCGCGCTTGAGCTGGATCTTATTGCGATCGCCCCCGGCACCCTTGGCGGCTTCCTGACCTGCCAGGTTGACCACCTTCTTGAACTTCTCCAGTGCCGCCTCGTAGTCTCCCAGGTTGTAATCGCACCAGGCCAGCTTGTACAGGGCATAGGTGTAGACCTTGGAGCCTTTCACCGCCATGGCCCGTTCGTAGGCCTTCTTGGCCTTGAAGACGTCGTTGGAGTTGAAGAAATGCTCTCCCATGGCCAGGTAGGCGTCGGCCACGAAGCGGCTCTGGGGGTAGCTCTTGATGAGATCCCAGTACATCTTGACGCCTTCAGACTTGTTGCCGCTCTCGTAGAGGTTGTAGCCCATGGTGAACAACACCTCGTCGCGCCGGTGGTAGTTCTTGTAGCGCTTGAGGATGATGCGATAAACGTCCATGGCCTGCTTGGTGTAGACTTGGCTCTTGCGGTTGTCGATCTTGGGCTCGGGAATATTGGGATTGGTCTCCCGCTTCTTCATCCAGGCTTCGATTGCCTTGTCGTAGTCCTGCATTTCCCGGTAATAGATGGAGCGGGCCTTCTCGTAGTAGCGTTCGGCCAGTCGAAAGAGCAAGTCGGCCTTGGCCGGGCCCTCGGGAGTGGTGCGGATGATGTCTCGCAGCTGCTTGATCTCCTCGTCCAGCAGCTTCTCCTCCAGGCTGGCTCCGGCGGCCTTCTTCTCCTCCACCATGGGCAGCTTGATCTTGGCCGGCCCGGTGGGCAGTTCCTCTTCCTTGCTCTCGGGCACCTTTGCCGGGGCTTCCTTTTCGATCTTGATCTTGCCACCGCGCTTCTTCTTGCCCCGGCGCCGGCGGGAGCGCCTGGACTTCTTGCGTCGCTTGGCAACCAGCATGCCGTCCTCGGCAGCCGCAGTCGTCATGGCCAGTGCTTCGACGGGCACGCACAACAGCAGCGCCGCCAGGATTCCCATCCAGAAGTTATTTGCCAGAATTCGTCGCATGAATGTCCTCCGGAGGACCGCAACCAGGGTTGCTGCCGTCACTTTTTATTTCCCGGGCAGGCCCGGCGCACCGTGTAGACGTAAAAGCCCAGCTCGTCCTGCCAGTACTCCTGGCGGAACGGCCAGTAGTTGTAAGTTTCATCGGGCACCCGCGGCCGGGGCGCCAACTTGCCGCGATGCTCGGCCTTGATGTCCAGGCCGGCCTTGATCAGCTCTCTCTCGCGGGTGGTTATCTCCAGCTTTACCATCTTGGCGTGAGAAAGGAACCCGAGGATGGTCTGGTAGCGGTTCTGCAGGTTGGCCTTCACATAACCGCCGGCCGTCTTCATCAACAGGTTGCGCTGCACGTTGACCACGCCGGCCAGTTCTTCGCGCAGGCGGCTGCCCTTCCATTCGTCCACCTGGCCGATGGCCAGGGCCTCGGCCTCCAGCGAACGCAGAAAGTGGCGGAACTTGCCTACGCGCGGGCTCTCCAGCAGGGAATTGCGTACCAGCACCGGTACCTTGGCCATGGGATCGGAGGTGTCCAACTTGTCGCGCAACAACAACGAGGCGAACTTCTCATTGGGCAGGTTGGCCTTGAGCAATCCTTCCAGCATCGGCAGCATCTTGGCGTAATGCTGGTCGAAGAAATCCAGCACCTGCCGGGCTTCCTGGTACAGGCATACATGGAAGTAGATGGTGGCCTTGAGGATCAAGGATTCGGGTACGAACATGTTGGCAAAGCGCGGTGAATGCAAGGTGTGCAGCGCTCCCAGGGCCTTGCCGTATTCCTCGCGCATGAAGAAAGTCCAGCCCAGCTCGAACAGGGCATCTGCCCAGTCCTGGCTGAAACGGGGAATACGCGAGTAATACGTGGCCGCCTTGGCATAGTCGCCCTTGCCGTAATAGGCCCGGGCCAGGTTCAAGGTGCTCAGCTGCCACAACCTGACGATATTTTCATAGGTGGCCACGGCCTTTTCCGCCTTGGCCTTCTCGTGGCCGCTGAGATCCAGAATCTGGGTGAACAGCTTGATGGCCTGGTTGTACTCGGACTGGGTGCGGGCTTCGTCCCTCGCCAGGTTGTAGCGGGCGCCCAGGCGCACGTGGATGATGGCCTGCAGGAACAATCCCTTGGGGTAGACCGAGGATTTGGGATCGATGGCGGTCAGGAAGGCCATCGACTCCGAGTATTTTTCCTGGCGGTAGAGCAGCAGGCCCACGTAGAAGTTGATCTTGCTCAGTACCAGCGGATCCAGGCGAGCGAACTCCTGGCTGTTGTAGTACTTGTTTATCTGCGAGGGGATGAGGGTGTCATCGTGCAGCGCCTCGGCAACCCTCACCAGTCCGGCCGCTCCCTTCAGATAATAAGGATGGGCCGGGCCGGCTATGAAGACCGCGTTGTAGAAGGCCAGCGCGCTCTGGTACATGCCCAGCTTGAACAACGACTGCGCCAGGTAGTACTCGGCCTGGGCTCGCTCGGCGGGCTGGGGGGAGGTCATTTTCACTTCGTAGAAGGTTTTGGCAGCCTGGGCGAAATCGCTCGAGTTGTAGTCCTGCACCGCCTGGTTCAACCGCTCTGAAGTCGACTGGGCGCTGGCGTGCGACACCAGCCCCAACCCCAGTGCCAGCACGCATATTGCCGTGAGCTTGTTCAACATATGTGTTCCCTCCGCAGAAGCCGTATCAGTACGGGCTCCAGATCTCCACCGGCGTCTCGCCACCAAACAGGAAGCTGACCCCCAGCATCACGAAAAGGGTGGAGCGGATCTTGGTCTCGGTAGTGGTGCCGGATGGCCCGGCCTCGCCTTCGACCTTGGCGGCGAAGGTGAAGTCCCGCATGTCCAGCCGGATGGCGAACCAGCGCTTGAGAAAAACGCGCAGGCCCAACCCGAAGTTGCCCATGAAGTAGGAACCGGTGTCCACCCAGGTGTTGTCCGGTCGCATGTATTCGGTGGTCACCAGGCCGCCGCCCACGGTGACGTAGAAGTCGGCCCGTACCAGGCCCCAGTTGAAGAAGGAAAACTTGCCGTAGATGGGGCTGAACTCCACGTTCAGGCCCCAGTAATTGCTAATCATGGCCAGGTCGGCGTTGGAGGGGCTGAGCTGGGCATCTTTTAGGTTGTCGTAAGCGTCGGTGTAGGAATGACCCTTGCGAAACCAGGAACCGGTGTAGGCAGATGGGTTGTCCGCCACCTTGCTGCCCATGTAGAAAGGCAGCTTGCACGACAACCAGGTGAACTCCAGAGCGAAGGCCTCGTCCAGGTGGTAGTCGATGGCCAGTACGCCCGAGTAGTGCTGGGTGAATATGTCGTCCACCGACAGGCCGAAGAACCCGCTCACCTCGATCTTGTTCTTGACCGAGTAGTCACGCTTCTGCAGGGCGTGGACTCTTTCGTTGGGGCTCTGCGCCAGCACGACCGGCGCCGCCAGCAGCAGTACTGCCATGGTGATGCTCTTCATCACGCCTCCCGGTTGCCGGTAGTTGTCCACGTTGCGCCTAGAAGGCATAACCCACCCCCAGTCTCAAGAAGGTGGTGTGGTTGAAATCGGTGATCTTCTTGTCCTGGACGCCGCTTATCTGGTCATTAACCTGGGCGTCGTAGTCATCGTAGAAGAAGATATCGCGCAACTCTACTCGCAGGCGCCAATGCTGGTTGATGTGGAACAGCAAGCCGCCGCCGAAGTGGAAGGTAGGCTGGATGCTGGCGTCCAGCAGCCCGCCCGAGTAAGTGACGTTGTTCTTGGTATACTGGCCTCCGCTCCACTGCAGCTCGGAGTACTTGTACTGGGCTACTCCCGCCCCCAGCACGAAGTAAAGGTGGATACTGACCGCCAGCTCGGCCGAGAAGTTGAGCTTGCCGTAGAGCGGGCTGATTACCAGCCCCAGGTTGCCGAACCAGGTCATGCGTTTGAGATCGGTGAGCGGCAACCGCTGTACGTCCTGCAGGGTTGTCGAGGTTCGCAGGATCTCGTTCAGCAGCTTGCGATCCGAGCTGATGAAGTTGTAGCCGAAATCGAGCTCGAGCCCCAGATAATCCGTGAAGAAGTAATCCAGGGAGGCCGAGATACCCACGTGGCGGGTGTACTTGTCCACCACCGACATCGACGGGCTGAGAACGACCTCGAAACGACCGCCGTTGTCGTAGAGTTGGTTGGCCACCACGGGCTCGTCGGCCCACCCGCTGGACGGTCCCAGGGTGACCAGCAGGATCGCCAGGACTGACAGGACTGTTCCCTTACGCATCACGTGCCTCGCTCCGGTGCGTTGTGGTTTACCTTTTGATACTTGCCATTTGTGCAGCGTTTATATCAGCGAGGTGTAGGATGGCAAGGTTTTTTTTAGCGAATTATCCTATGATCCCCTACAGTTCACACCTAGTCCTACACGCTGCCGCCGCTCGTGAGATCGGTGTTCTTTCTTTCCGGGGGGGGGAGAGAGCTTCGATGACGAGTTCAGGAATGAACCTTGATGGCCTTGCGAATCATCACCAGGCCGTTGCTGCCGCCCGGGACGGCGCCGCGGATGAGCAACAAGTTGCGTTCCGCGTCTACCTTGACGAGGCGCAGGTTCTGTACCGTGACGCGCTTATTGCCAAGCTGGCCAGGTAGCTTGGTGCCCTTGAGCACCCGACCGGGAGCCTCGCACATGCCGATGGAGCCCGGGTGGCGCCGCACCTCATGGGTGCCGCGGGTCTTGGTGTTGCCCTTGAACCCGAAGCGCTTGACCACGCCCTGGTATCCCTTACCCTTGGAGGTGCCGATGACGTCGATCTTCTCTCCCGCCGAGAAGATGCTGACATCGATGGTGTCTCCGACCTTGTACTTGTCGACCTGCTCGGCGGGTAGACGGATCTCACGCAGGTTGCGCAAGGGGGCCATGTCGAGCTTCTCGAAGACTCCGCGGCGCGGCTTGTTCAAGCGCCTGCCATCGACCTGTTCGAAGCCGATCTGGATGCCACTGTACTTGTTGCGAGGCTCTGTCAGCTTGTTTACCACCACGCAGGGACCAGCCTCGACCACGGTAACGGGAATGCAGTTGCCATCGTCATCGAAGATCTGCGTCATACCCTTTTTTCTTCCCAGTATCGCTGTTGACATGACCATGTACTCCCGGCCCCACGCGCGGGCCCGTTTCGGTTCAGGGCAGCGGATTATATGCATATGGTTGTAAAGTGCAAGCTTTTTTTGACTCCCTCTGCGAATTCCGATCGACGCCTCGTGGAACTATCACTCTTCCAGGAGTTCCAGCCGCTCGACGAGTTGCTCCACCTGGGGGTCCAGCTCGCCGCCCTGGGGAGCTGCCAGCCAGACAATCTGTGCACCTTTCCGGAAGTAAAGCAGTTGTTGACGCCCCCGGGCGCCTCCGCGGAAGTGCCAGGCCCGGGCCTGTCCCAGTTCCACCAAGCGCAGGCCCATGTCGTAGTGTACGGTACGCGAACGCTCGAGAAGTCTCTGGAGCCTGTCCTTGCGGGGCTTCACGAATCCCAGCTCGAAAGCCTGCCGGGCCTGCCGGTCGTCGCTGCATTCCACCCGATTCACTTCCCAGGGAAACTCCCCGCCGGCGAAGGCGAGGCGATTGGCCGGCAGGTCAAGTAACGGACGCGCCCAGCGGGCACGACGCGGCAACAGCGGCCAAGCCAGTCGAAAGGGCCCCCTCTCCAGCAGGACTGGTTGTTCATTTTCTGGCAACACCTCCGGCAGCTGGGCCAGCAGAAGTTCCAGCTCTTCGCTGGCCGCCAGGCTCCTGGCTTGATCCCCGCCCCAGCGCCCCAGCAGTTCGCGCAAAGACGCTTCCGCCCTGAACAGAACCAACCAGATGCCGGCCTTTTCGGGAAGTGCGGCTGCTCGCGCACGCCACAGAAGATCACGGGCCACCCGCCGCCGTCCGGGTTGCTTGCGCCTGCCCAACCACAGACGCTCCATGCGAGGAGCGTCTTTTCCGGCCCAGGCCAGCAGTTGCATGACATCGCTGTCGGGCTGTTCGACCTCCCCGGCGTCATCATCCCGGTTTGTCGCGCGTTTCCTGCGCAACCTGCGTGGGGGTACCTGTCGCTCCCGCAGCGCTTCCAGAACCTCTGCCAGCCCGGGTTCGGCCGAAGTGCCGGAGGCCGACACCACCAGCAGCCAATCTCCCGGCTTGCTCCCGTAGCGATAGGAAGCCTGGGCCAGGGAGGTAAAGCCAAGTCGTAGCAACAGCAGTCTCAACCATGTCTGGTTGCCGGGTACCAGTCTGCCTGCTCGCCGACAGTCGGCGGGTTCCAGGCAGATGCTCAACCCCTCGAGGCGGGCGGAGCCGGCAGCCGGCAGCCAGCGGGCCAGCGACTGGAATGGTCCCGGCTGCTGGACCGAGGCCCCATCGTCACCCTGCTGGTCCTGCCTTTCGGCGGAGCCGCTGTCGTGGCAGCCGGCCAGGAACGTCAGGCCCACCGACAGAAACAGCCAGAGCAGCCTGCCCGCCTTCACTTCTTGTCCTCCGCCATGAGTTCGTCGATCACCCGGGCGATGGTGTCGATGTCGGGATAGTACTTCTCCAGCACCGGGTGCCTGACCCGGCGTTCGAACAGGTCCTCGCCCACATCGGCCAGCCGGTCCTGGACCAGCAACTCGGCCCGCTGCAGTTCCCCCTGCTTGTGCTTGCGTTGTTGTTGCAGGCCCTCCAGCAGCTGTTGCCGTTGCTCGTCGTCGCTGTCGTCCAGCCGGGCCTGGAGGGTGTCCAGTTCCTGCTGGTATTCCTCCAACTCCTGCTGGTACTCCTTGATGGGTTTTTCCAGCTTGGCGATCTGTCGTTTCAGGTCATCCATCTGCCGACGCCGCTTCATGATGTCGATCTTCATGCGTTTGAGGTTCTCCTGGTGGCGCCGGAGCGCGTCGTGATCGTCAGTTCTCTTGGCCTTGTCGTACTTCTGTCTTTCCAGGGTCATGCCCTTGTCGGCAAACTTGAAATCGTACTCGGCCCCGGCCAGGGCCTTGGTGAGCGGGGCCATCTTGCTCTTCTTGACGTCGATGGCTCCGCTCCTCTCCTCTATGAGCTGTTCCAGTTCCTGTTTCCGCTGTTCCAGTTCCTCCCGGTTCTGCTGGGATGATTCCTCCTGGCGGGCGATCTCGGCCTCTATGAACTCCAGCTCCAGACGCCGATCGGCCACCGACTCGCGTGCCTGCTCGAGCGCCTGGCGCACTCCGTCCGATACCAGTTGCAACTGCTCCAGCATGATGGCCTTCTCGGCCAGGTCGCGCAGCAGCTGTTCGTACTTGTCCTGGGCCTTTTCAAGCTTCGTTGCCATGAGCAGACGCCCTCCCGGCGAACCTACCCTGCCTACCTGAACCTGTCGGCGTTCCAGTCCTTGAAGACCACGATCTCCATCTTCTTGCCCTGCTTCCAGTCGGCCGGCAGGATTTTCTGCGACCAGGGATTGTAGCCCTCCATGGTGAGCACCAGTTCGTACTCGCGGTCAGGATCGATGTTGCGGATGCGCATGTTGGTGGTGCCCACCTTGCGATTGTCGAAATAGACCGCCGCTCCGCTGGGCCGAGAGCGGATCACCAGGGTACCCAGCTTCTTGCGAGCCAGACGGTCGGCGGATTGCTCGACCACGTCGGAGACGATGCCAATGGTCCTGGCGATGGTGCCACGGAAGACGATACCCAGGGTTACCAGCACCACCAGTAGCCCCGCTCCCAGGATGAACTTCAGGCGCCGGCCGGTACTGCTGTAGCTGAAGCTGAGATCGAGATCCTCGTCGCCGGTACCCGGTACATCGTCCACCGACAGCACCGGGGGGGGAGCCGTTCCGGCGGACGGTGCCGCTGCCAGCAGGTCCGCGCCGACGGCCGCGGGCGTGGGCCGAGTGCCAGATCCAGCTACCTTGGCCGGGCTGTTGCGGCTGGCCTGCTCGACCAGATCCCGCTTGACTTCAGCCGGTGGTTCGGGCGCCGGCTTCTCCTGTCGGCGGGCCAGTTCTCCGGCAAACAGTCGTTTCAGGTACTCGGACAGTGTCTGTGCCGAGGCTTCCTCGGGTAGATTGTAGAGAATGCGGGAAAGCTCGAGCCGCATCTGTCCGGCAGTCTGGTAGCGGTCTTGCGGGGCCCGGGCCAGTGCCTTGAAGACAATGGCGTCCAGTTCGGCGGGCAGGCGGGGATTGGTGCGCGAGGGGACGGGTACGTCGGCCCGCTTGACCCGCTCCAGGGTGACGACGTCGGTGCCCCCGTGAAACAGGCGTTCCAGGGTGAGCATTTCGTAGAGAAGGATGCCGGCGGCGAAGATGTCGGAACGGGCGTCGACATCGCGACCCATGGCCTGCTCGGGCGACATGTAGCCGAACTTGCCCTTGATCACGCCGGCCTGTGTGGAGTGAACCTTGTTGGCCGCCCGGGCAATGCCGAAATCGACGATCTTGACCTCACCCTCGTAGGAAATGAGTATGTTCTGGGGCGAGACGTCGCGATGGACGATGTTCAGCGGGGTGCCCTGTTCATCGGTCTTACGGTGAGCGTAGTCTAGCCCGGCCAGTATCTCGCAGGCGATGTACAGGGCATGGGGCACCGAAAGCGGCATCTGCTCGTCCAGGCCGGCATCCAGCAGCTCCCCCAGGTTCTTGCCGTCGACCTCGTCCATGGAGATGAAGTACACACCGTCGATCTGCCCCAGTTCGTACACGGGAACGATATTGCCGTGCTGGAGGTTGGAACAGATCTTGGCCTCGTCGACGAACATCTGGATGAACTGGTGGTGTTGGGCATACTGGGGCAGGATCTGCTTGACCACCATGTTCTTGACGAAGCCATCCACACCGTAGAGCCGGGCCTTGTAGATCTCGGCCATACCGCCCACGGCGATCCTCTCCAACAGGTAGTACTTGCCGAAGCGGCAAGGCTTGAACATAGACAAGTCCTCGAAATTACATAAAACTACCCGGTTCGGGAAGTTACCAGCCAGCAACGCGGGTGTCAAGGAGGCGACAGCAGGATTCTGCCGCAACACCTGAGGCGAATCTCACCTCAATCGCTTTCTTGTGAACCCGACAAAAAGCGGTTATCATTTTACCAGGTAATCCATGAAGGGCCGCAACGACAGGAAAAGCGGGCCGGGACAGCCGCGCCCCAGTGAGCAGCGTGCCGCCAGGCACCAGGCCGCCTCGGGTCAGGAGTCGTTGCCGCCGGATATCCTGGAATTGCTCGATGACATCGATGAAGACGAAAAGACCCGGCAGCTGGACATGAGCCAGCCTCCCGGGGCCGAGAGCATCGATCCGGTGGATCTCTCACTGCCCGCTTCCTCGGATGAAGAGCAATTGCCCTTCTTCGTGCCCGCGAAACCACCGGCGGCCGGAAGCCGCAGAAAGCCTGGAGTCGCCGCTGAACCTCCCCCGGCCGCAAAGGGGCCGGCGCGGGGACCCGACCTAGCCACTTTGTTTGATGGTGTCGATCTCGACGAGGAAGTATCGGTGGAGATGGCCGTTCATGAGATTTTTTCGAACGGCCAGCCGGCAGCCTCTACGCCGCCGCCGTCGCCCCAGCCATCGCCAACACCTGCATCCGGCGCCGGCTCGGACCCAGGTTCCGAGCCCCCGGGAACATCGCGTTTTGCCAGGGGTTTTACCCAGGGGCGCAGGCCGCTGGACGTCAGGGAATTCGGCACCTCGACGGAGCGCAACGGTGGCAAGAGACGTACTCCCGACATTCTCCTGACAGGTCACCGTGGTCCCGTTCCCATGGCCATGCCTCACAAGGTTCGTCGACGGCGTTTCGTGTTCACCATCACCTTCCGTGACATAATCCTGCTGTTGCTGGTGGTAGTGCTCGCGGCCGGGATATACACCGGCTGGCGCCTTTACCAGGACTATATTCGCAGGCAGGAAGTGGAGCAGTTGGAGAGGAAGCGCGCTCTCATAGAGCGGGGCAAGAGCAAGACCATAGAGAAGCAAAGAAAGAAGCACCGCAGGACGCGGGACATCCCTTGAAGTGCTGCTGTGGTATTGACTTTTCTCTTCCCTGCTTGCAGGGGCAGGGAAAAAGTCGAATCAGGTCGAATCAGGTTACGTGGTCCCACTCCTTGGCCATCTGCCTGATCATCGACTTGGTAGGCATCTTCTTGGCCTCAGCCTGGGCCTTGGAAGACTTCTTGGAGGTTTTTGCCGTGGTACCGCCCTTGCCGCTCGACTTGCGCGACCTGCCCTGAGCCATCGCCTCACCTCCTGCCAGTGGCCACAAGTTAATCGACCTGACCCCACCGCAACAAAAGCGGACCGCCGCTTTTTCGACAGTCCGCACGATGTGAGGCATTGTAAACCGTCATGACAGACATGTCAAGGGTATGTTTATGCTCGGTAATACAAGGTATTACCTGATATATCTTAGCAATTGCTTCATATATCACGGTTAGCCGGAGTGAAGTCTCACGGTCGTGATGTTCGGTGGATTTCTGGTTGTCGCGGGGTTTTTCCGTTTGCCGGGAATTTTCCATCCGGCCGGCAGGTTTTTCGGGAAAGCACGCGGAACACGCCGGTCCCGCCTGCGAGTACCGGGAATCGAGAATGGGCTCGATTCCTTTTTTTTTTTTTCACACCCGCAGCAACGCGCGCGTTGACCGGAAAATTTTTATTGTTGTTTTGTACAACATTGGCGATAACCTTGCCCCGGTATCCTCTAGCTGGAGGCAGATGGTGCAAGTGGTGTATTTCCAGCAAGGTGCTGTCGGCAAGCGGTGGTTGTGGTCGCTGCTACTGGTGGCGGCGGCTGCCTGTGGAAACGTCGATCGAGGCGAACAGGTACTGGCTCCGTGGTCGCCAGTGCCAGATCCGGGACGATTTGCCCGGGACGTACAACCGTTGCTGGTTGCGGGTTGTGCGGCCGCAGCTTGTCACGGTCGGCAAACGACCTTCCAACTGCACCGTCTGGACGAACCCCCGCAGTTGCCGGATGAGTTGCATCACCCCCGGCAGTTGCCGGAGCCGCTTCGCTCCGATTACTACCGGGTACTAGAGTTTTGCCTGCCCGATGATCCGGTATCCAGTCCCCTACTGCTATGGGGTGGCGGCGAAGTAGCCGTCCACCCGGGCGGGCAGGTGCTGTCGGCCGATGACAGGGCCCAGATCGTGGACTGGTTGGAGGGTCGCTGACCATGGCGCGAGTGGTGTGCCGACTGGTGGCGATCGCTGTCTTGCTGGTGGCTACGCGGGGAGAAACGCTCGCAGGTGAACTGCAACTGCGGGTGGCGGCGGCCAGTGTACCGGTACGGGCCGGCCCCGGGGGCTCCTATCGCGAGATCGGCCGGGTAGCAGAGGGCGAGGTGTTTACCGCTCTCGACTGGACGGCGGATCACAGCTGGTGGCGCATCGAGTTGGCCCGGGGAGTGACCGGCTGGGTTTTCGGGGAACTGGTCTGGCCCTTTCGCGTCGTTGCCGACAGTGCCATGGAGCGGGCCGGATCCTGGCTCGACAGAAAACTGCTGGGCAAGAGCAGCATCGAGCGCAACCGTTTCAGCATGGCGGTGAGCGCCGGGGCGCTGGGCTCGGACGGCCTGTTTACCCTGGGGCTGGGGATATTTCCCACCGACCATACCCTGCTGGAGGTAACAGTGGGACAATCCGCCGGCAGCTACGGCAATGTCTTCAGTGCCCGGCTCGAAGTGCTGGTGCTGCTGGGGCCCTGGCGTGCCGTGGTACCGTTCCTGGCTGCCGGAGGTGGCCTGGCCGTCTTCTCTCCCCACCGCAACGTCGAGGTCTTTGCCAGGGGCAGCAATGCCCTGGCCGGTGCCGGCGGGGGATTGTTGCTGCAACTGCGGGTCGGGCTCACCCTGCGCGTGGAAGCCCGGCACATGATGCTGTTTTCCGCCAACAAGACCTGGTCCGCCGAGGCAATCAGCGGTGGGGTGATGCTGGTGTTCTGATGGCAAGAAAGAGAATCGACATGAGAGCGTTTCAGTTGGTCGCCTGCCTGGCGTTGTTGCTGGGGCTGGCCCCTGCCCTGCCCGCGGTCTGCCCCCAGCCTCCGGAGTCGGAGGAGGGACAGGCCCGCAAAGGGCTGGCCCGTCGGCTGTTTGTAAAAACCCTGCGCCACGAATTGAACATCGAGGGCGGGGTCTATGCCAGTGACCTGCTGGGTTCCTCGCTGGCGGCCGGGCTCTCCTATACTTTTCACCTCAACGAGTCATTCGGACTTGAAGTCGCCTACCTCTATTCCTACCTGACGTCTTCTTTTAATCAGCCGGTGCGCAACTTCACCGGCACCGACGTGCTGCGCCCCCAGGCCACCAACGTCTATACCGGCAGCCTGCTGTGGTATCCCTTTCATGGCAAGTTGATGGTGTTTCGCTCGGCCGTGCCGCACTTCGATCTCTACCTGGCCGCCGGTGTCGGCGTAACCGACAACCAGAGTTCCCAGGGGCTGACATACTCGGTGGCCGGGGGCATGAAGCTGTTCTTCACCTCCTGGCTCTCGCTGCGCTTGCAACTGCGAGACCTGATCTACGTGCAGCGTCTACTGGGTGCAGAATCGGTCACCAACAACCTGGTACTTACCCTGGGAGTGGGCTTCTGGTTCCCGCCACGATCATGACCTGCTGTCGAAGAAACATGCGCCTGGCGGTAACCGCGCTGCTGCTGGTGGCTGGTGGCTGTGTCAGCGGACCGCCAGCTGGCCGCGAGGTACTCAGCGATCCAGCCATGCGCTTCCGGGCGCGTGATCCCTTGCGAGCCCTGGCCTGGCCGGGAGAGCAAGCACTCGAACCCCTGCCCCCGGGGGTGGTGCTTTCGAGCCTACAGGTGTCGGCTCAGCCTCAGGCCGACGAGGCTGCCAGTGACGTACATTCCAACCTTCGCGCGGCCGTGGAACTGGGAGCCGGGCTGGGTATCGAGGCCGGCTATGGTGTCGACTATTACAGTCGCCGAATCAACAAGTTCGATGGTTTCGCCGGCGGTTTTTCCCAGCAGCAGACGCGCCATGGACCGGACGTGGCCCTGCTGGCCGATGACGGTACTACGCTGCTGCGGATGGGTTATCGCCTGCGCCTGGGCTGGGAAGGCCGGTTGCATCAACCTGCCATCCGGGCGCGGACCTCGATACTGTCCACGGACACGGTGGTGGAAGCCGGCTACCAGAGAACCATGCGGCAGCTCAGCGTTGCCGCCGAGCACCTGCCGGCCCGCGATCCCGTCTCCGCCGAAAGCACCCGGGACAACGCCTGGGTGGCCCTGGAGCAGGGTTTTCTGCCCGGCTGGAACCTGCGAGTGGATGCGGCGGTGGAGATCCAGGACGGCTTTTTGCAGAGCCCCTACCGGCTGGTAACTCTGTGGAGCGGCCGTGAGGAGACAACCGGCAACGGCTGGACCCTGCGGGCGGAGCCGGAACAGCATCCCGATCATCGCCTGCTCTGGGGTGCCAACCTGCGGATCCGCCGAGCCCTGCACGGCCTGGGAGCGGTTCTGGAGTTGGGGGGAGGTGGTGGCAGTGGCAGCTGGCGGGTAGAGCACCAGCAACTCGAACTGGGCTGGCGCCAGCGGCTGGGACAGCGGTGGTTGCTGGAGTTGCGTGTTGGCGCCTATCACCAGACCAGGGCAGAATTCTATCGCAACGAGTACTCCGGGGCTCCCCCCGGTTCATGGTGGACGGCCGACAAGAGTTTGAGCAGTTTCTTGGCTTGGTGGAGCAGTATGGGAGCCGACTGGACGATGTTCCAGCACCGCCGTCGCCTGCTGGGCATGTTTCGCTACCTGCGCCTGGGGGCGACGGTCCGCCTTGAGCAGCGTCTTTACCACTGGCAAGGGATTTCCTCCCCGGACGGCTTCAGCGGCTGGGAGGGCCTGGCGGGAGGCCAGCGCCGGGCCTATGACGGTGGCTGGCGCCTGGGAGGATGGCTGGAGATAGAGGGAGGTTTCTGATGTACCGGAACGAGATCTCATTGCTGGGCCTGCTGCTGGGCTTGCTGCTGCTGTCGCCGGCTGCAGAGGGCGGGCCACCACCAGCGCCCGCAGGTAAGGGCTCGGCGGAACAGTCGACTGCAACAGCCCGCCTGCCGATACTCGACGACAAGGCGCTGGCGCGCCTGCGCCTGGAGCAGAACCGCCTG
>QMME01000058.1 GCA_003647095.1 Deltaproteobacteria bacterium | reverse complement strand
CCACGCCATGGACCAGCTGGGGGCCAAGCGCTTCGCCATCCTGCATCCCAACGACTGGTACGGGGTGGAGTTCGCCAATGCCTTCTGGGACGAGGTGGAAAGGCGTCACGGGGAGATCCGCGCGGCGGAACGCTACGAGCCCGACGAGAAGAACTTCGCCCCGGCCATCAAGAAGATGGTGGGGCGCTTTTTCCTGGAAGCCCGCTGGGACTTCGTCAAGGAACGCAGCCGTATTCGCCGGCAGATAAAGTCGTCGCTGGGGCGCAAGCGGGCCATGGAAAAACTGCTCAAGAAACTGCCGCCCATCGTCGACTTCGACGCCATCTTCGTGCCCGACTACGTCGACAAGGCGGTGCTCATCGCCCCGGCCCTGGCCTTCGAGGACATCATCCTGCACACCGAGAGCCAGTGGAAGATCGACCGCATCAAAAAGAGCCTGGGCCGGACGAAGCTGGACATGGTCTACCTGCTGGGGGGCAACGGTTGGAACGACCCGCGCCTGGTGGAGTGGGCCGGGCGCTACGTCCAGGGGGTGATTTTCTGCGACGGCTTCTTCGCTGCCAGCGAGCGGCCCGCCACCCGCCTGTTCGTGGGCAAGTTCAAGAGCGCCTTCGAGCGTGAGCCGTCCATGGTGGAGGCAGAGGGCTACGATACCGCCGCCATGTTGCGCAAATTGGTGGAGAAGACACATCCGGGCAACCGGGAGCAGTTTCGCCAGGCCCTGCTCCAGGTGCGTGACTTCGACGGGGCCACCGGCCGCACCTCCATCGGTCCCGACGGCGATGCCAGCAAGGATCTTTTCCTGCTGACCGTCGACAAGGAAGAGATCAAGGAAGTCAAGGGCGGGCCGGAAGCGCATGAGCCGCGCGGTTGAGACAACAAGCACGAGGGAAGCAGGGGAGCCGGGGCTGGGACGCTGGTGGGTTCACCTGTTGCTGTTCCTGGCCACCTGCGCCACCACCTTCTATGCCGGCGGGCTGACCTCCGCCGCGGAGGGCGGCTTTTCTCCGGCGGCCGGCTTCTCCTTCTCGGCGGCCCTGATGAGCATCCTGCTGGCCCACGAGATGGGTCACTTCCTGGCCGCCCGCCGGCACGGCGTCGAGGCCAGCCTGCCCTACTTCATTCCCGTGCCCATCCCGCCCATCGGCACCTTCGGAGCGGTCATTCGCATGCGCCGGCCACCTCCAACCCGGGCGGCCCTGCTGGACATCGGCAGCGCCGGCCCCCTGGCCGGGCTGGTGGTGACGGTGGTGGTGCTGGTGGTGGGTTTGCGCTTGTCGCCGGTCAGGCCGTTGGCCTCCCTGCCCGAGGGAGCCTGGCTGGAGGGAAACTCGCTGCTGTACATGCTGCTCAAGCAGTTGGCCCATCCCGGCATGGGTCCGGCCGACGACGTGTGGTTGCATCCGTTGGCCTGGGCCGGCTGGGTGGGCCTGCTGGTGACCAGCCTGAACCTGCTGCCGGTGGGACAGCTCGACGGCGGGCACATCCTCTACGCCCTGTTGGGGTCCCGGCGGCACCGGCGGCTGGGCCGGCTGGTGCACCTGCTGATCTTCGTGTTGGGGCTGCTCGGCCTGGCCTGTCACCTGTGGCTGGTCTTCGACGAGCGGCTGCTGCAGGCGCGGCAGCTGGGGATACAATGGTGGCTGGTGCGGGGAACGGGCTTGCTGGTATGGCTGGTATGGACCATACTGCTGGGCGTGGTCGGGCACCGGCATCCACCCACCCTGCTGGCCGGCGAGCGCCTGGGACGGGGGCGCCGGTTGCTGGGTTGGTTGTGCCTGCTGGTGTTCGTGCTGGTGCTGACCCCGGTGGTAGGGAGCCCGGTGCCGTCATGAAGTTACCGTATAATAATAGCGCGGCCCTGCTTAACGCCTCGCTGTCCTCCGCTGCTCGCCAAGCTCGCAGCTGCGGACAGCTTCGCCTGCGCGGGCCGCGCTGCCAACTCGGTGGCGTGGAATGAAGATACAGTGTCCTCGCTGTCGCGACATAGTGGAAATGGTGGATTTCTCCACCTCGAACGCCGGCCTGCGCTTCACCTGCCCGGCCTGCGGCGAGGAGCTGTTCCTGGAGAATCCATCCCCGGAGCGGGCGGCCGAAGATGCAGGTACGCCGGCCGTGGCCGGGGAACAAGGGATTTCCACCCCGGCGAGAGAGCCCCCCGTTGAGGCCACCGAGTCCGTGGTCTGTCCCAAGTGCGGGCATGCCCAGCGCGACGACTATGCCTGCCACCTGTGCGGGCTGGTGTTTGCCAGGTTCGACCCGGCCAGCCTCCCGCCGGTGCCCGGCGAGATCGAGCAACTGTGGCGGCAGATCGAAAATCGTCCCGGAGACGAATCGCTGCACCGGCAGTTCCAGCAGCAGGCCCTGGCTGCCGGCCTGCTGGAGTACGCCACCCGCCAGTACCGCATCCTGGGCCGGTTGCCCGGTCACGACGAGCTGGCCGGGCGCATGCTGCAGCGCCTGCAAAACCAGGCCCAGGCGCGGTTGTTACCCGGTACCCTGGTCAGAAGCGGGACGAGTCGCCGGGGGTTTGGCAGGCGCGGCTGGATGCTGATTATAGCGCTGGCACTCGTGTCCGGTCTGCTTCACTTTGCCTGGAAATATGGTGCTTTCAGCTTCCTGTCGGGAAGATGAGGGCAGGTGGCGTCCGGCGCAGGAAGGCTGCAGTGTATGACTTCTGGTGGGCGGCCAGTCTCTCGGGAGTGCCCCGGGCCACCAGGCGGCCGCCGCCGGCGCCGCCCTCCGGTCCCAGGTCGATGAGGTGGTCGGCGTGTCTGATTACCTGCAGGTTGTGCTCGATGACGATTACCGAGTTGCCCTGTTCCACCAGCCGGTCCAGCACCTGTAGCAGTTGGCGGATGTCTTCGAAATGCAGGCCGGTGGTGGGCTCGTCGAGGATGTACAGGGTACGGCCCGAGCTGCGCCGGGACAGCTCCCGCGCCAGCTTCACCCGTTGCGCTTCGCCGCCCGACAGGGTGGCGGCGTTCTGGCCCAGTCGCAGATAACCCAGCCCCACGTCCTGCAGCGTCTGCAGGCGGCTGGCGATGGCCGGCTGCCGGGCGAACAGTTCCAGGGCCTGGAACACGGTCAACTCCAATACCTGGGCGATGTCATGGCCGTGAAAGCGCACCTCCAGGGTCTCGGGGTTGAAACGGCGGCCGCCGCAGACCTCGCAGGTGACGAACATGTCGGGCAGGAAGTGCATCTCGATCTTCACCTGCCCGCCCCCCTGGCAGGCCTCGCAACGACCGCCCTTGACGTTGAAGGAAAAGCGCCCCGCCCGCCAGCCGCGCAGGCGACTTTCCGGCAGGGAGGCGAACAGTTCCCGTACCGGTCCGAGCAGCCCGGTGTAGGTGGCCGGGTTGGAGCGGGGGGTGCGACCGATGGGGCTCTGGTCGACGTGGACCACCTTGTCCAACTGCTCCACGCCTTCCAGGCAGCGGTGGGGCAGCGCCTGGAGGCGAGACCCGTGCAGGCCGGCGGCCAGGGCCCGGTACAGGGTGTCCACCACCAGGCTGCTCTTGCCCGAGCCGGAGACGCCGGTGACACAGGTGAACACCCCCAGGGGAAAGTCCACGTCGAGGTTACGCAGGTTGCGCCCCCGGGCTCCGCGCAGGCGCAACCGGCCCCGGGGACGGCGGCGGCGAGTGGGTATCTCCATGTGCCGGCGCCCGGAAAGCCAGGCTCCGGTGAGCGACTTGCTGCTGCGGGCGATCTGTCGCGGCGTGCCCTGGGCCACCACCTGTCCGCCCTGCCAGCCGGCTCCCGGGCCCATGTCGACGACGTGATCGGCGGCGCGGATGGTCTCGGGATCGTGCTCCACCACCACCACGGTGTTGCCCAGGTCGCGCAGGCGCAGCAGGGTATCGAGCAGGCGGTGGCAGTCGCGCGGGTGCAGGCCGATGGTGGGCTCGTCCAGGACGTAAAGAACACCCGAAAGCGCCGAACCCATCTGGCTGGCCAGGCGTATACGCTGGGCCTCGCCGCCGGAGAGGGTCGCCGAGGAACGCTCCAGGGTAAGGTAGCCCAGCCCCACGTCCAGCATGAAACCCAGCCGGCTGCGGATCTCCGTCAGCAAGGGTCGGCCCACCCGCGCCCGGTTGCCGCCCAGGCGCAGGCGTTGCAGTCGCTGTTGCAGGTGCTGTACGTCCAGGGCCGACAGCGCGGCGATGGATTCACCGTCAATGAGCACGCTCAGGGCCTCGGGGCGGAGGCGGGATCCACCGCAGTCGGGGCAGGGGCGGGTGGTCATCAGGCGCTCGATCTCCTGGCGCACCGCCTGGCTGCCCGTCTGCCGGTAGCGCCGCTCCAGTTGCGGCACCACGCCTTCGAAGGGGCGCCGGAAGTTGTGCTGCATTCCTTGTCGCCGCAGGGCAAAGTCGAAGCACTGCTGGCCGGAGCCGAAGAGAACCAACCGGCGCACCCTTTCGGACAGGTTGGCGAAGGGGGTGTCGAGGTCGAACCCCAGTTCGTCGGCCAGGGTTTGCAGCATCTGCAGCTGGTAGGGGCTGGGTGGCTTGCCGGCGTTTGCCCCCCCCTGGCGCAGGCTCAACTCGGCGGAGCAGAGCCTGTCGGCATCCACCGCCCGCAGTTGTCCCAGGCCGCCGCAGCGCGGGCAGGCTCCCTGGGGATTGTTGAAGGAAAACAGTTGCGGGCTGGGCACGGGCAGTTCCAGGTCGCAGGCCAGGCAGGCATGCCTTTCGCTGAAGAACAGGTCGTCGCCGTCCACCACCGCCACCTGCACCGTGCCCCCGGAAAGGCGCAGGGTCGTCTCCAGTGAATCGGCCAGGCGGGAACGAATTCCCCGGCGCACCACCAGGCGATCCACGTAGACCGCCAACCGGCGCCCGGCCAGGCTGGCGGGTGGATCGTCTTCCAGGTCGACGATCTCGTCATCGACCCGCAGGCGGGTGAAGCCCTGCCGGCGCAGACCTTCCAGCAGTTCCGCCGGTTCGTCGGCCGCCGCTGCCGGCAGGGGTGACAGCAAGGCCAGGCGGGTACCGGCGGGCAGGGCCAGGATGGTATCGGTCATTTCCTGTACGCTGTGTCGCTGTACCGGTTGCCGGCAACGCGGGCAGTGCACCTGGCCGGCCCGGGCAAACAGCAAGCGCAGGTAATCGTGGATCTCGGTAATGGTGCCCACGGTGGAACGGGGGTTGCTGGTGACACTTTTTTGCTCGATGGCTATGGCGGGAGACAGTCCCTCGATGGATTCCACCTCCGGCTTGGCCAGGCGTTGCAGGAACTGCCGGGCGTAGGCCGAAAGCGATTCCACGTAGCGTCGTTGTCCTTCGGCAAAGAGGGTGTCGAAGGCCAGCGAGGACTTTCCCGAGCCGCTGGGCCCGGTGATGGCAATGAGACTGTTGCGGGGCAGGTCTACGTCCACTCCCTGCAGGTTGTGCACCCGGGCCCCGCGAATGCGAATGTGACCGGGCGAGGGGCGGGTCATGGGGGTTCTCCGGTCCCGGTCAGGCGTACCGCCAGTTCCAGGGCTCCCCGCATGCTGGTGGGATCGGCGCGGCCGCTGCCGGCCAGGTCGTAGGCGGGACCGTGATCGGGACTGGTGCGCACCACCCCCAGGCCCAGGGTCAGGTGAACCGCCTCGCTGAAGTGCAAGGCCTTGAGGGGAGCCAGCCCCTGGTCGTGGTAAAGGGCCACCACCACCTGGAAGTCTCCCCGCCGCGCCAGGGCGAATACCGTGTCGGCGGCTATGGGTCCGCTGATGTCGATTCCCCGCTCCCGCAGTCGTTCCACCACGGGGCGCAGTAGCTGTTGTTCCTCGGCACCCGGCTGGCCGGCAACCTCGCCGTGGGGATTGAGCGCGGCCAGGGCCAGGCGAGCCGCCCGTGGCCACAGGCGTCCGGCCAGTTGCCGGTGAGCCATGATAATGATTCTCTCCAGGCGACGGGCATCCAGGCTGGCGGCCACCCGGGCCAGGGGCAGGTGGGTGGTGGCCAGCACCACCGAGAAAGATGGCGACCAGAAAGCCATGACCGGCAACTCGGCCCCGAAGCGCCGGGCCAGCCATTCGGTCTGGCCGGGACCGACTTGCTGGCAGGTTGCCAGGGCCTGCTTGTTGATGGGGCCGGTCACCAGTGCGTCAGCCTGGGCGGAGGCGACGGCGTCACAGGCAGCCTGCAGGCAAGCCACGGTCGCGCGGGCCGCGGCCGGGCTGAAGCGGCCGGGGACACAGGCGGCGGCATCGTCCTCGCCGGCGGGCAGGATTTCGATGCTGCCCGGCCGGGGAACGAGGCCGGCCCGGGCCAGCAGGGGACGCGAGCCGAACACCAGCACCCGGGAGCCGGGCGGCACGCCCCCGGCCAGCGCCGCGGCGATTATTTCCGGGCCGACGCCGGCCGGATCGCCCATGCTCACGGCCAGCCGGATCACAGCTTGATATCCAGGAAGGATTCCTTCTTGAGTATGCTCAGCCAGATGGACAGCGCCTCGCGGAACTTCTCCCGGGCCAGGCGGGAACGGATCTCGTCACGCACCTTGGCCAGCGGTGGGGGACCTTCGCTGGCGCGATCGATCAACTTGATGATGTGATAGCCCAGGCGGGTGTGCACCAGGCCGCTGATCTGGCCCTTGGCGAGCGCAAAAGCTGCCTTTTCGAACTCCTCCATCATGTCACCGCGCCGGAACCAGCCCAGGTCGCCACCCACCGCCCCGGAGGGATCGTCGGAGAATTGCTTGGCCAGCTTCTGGAAGTCTTCTCCCTCTCGTAGACGCTTGAGCACCTGTTCGGCCTTCTGGCGAACGGCAGCGTCCTTCTCCGGGGGGGAGCCCGGGGGTACCAGGAAGAGGATGTGACGGGCGCGGATCTTCTCCTTGGCGCTGCTGGTGGTGTAGTGCGACTGGTAGTAGGCTTGAATGTCCTTCTCGGCCACTTGCACGCGTGCCCGCAGTTCGGGGTTCTCGCGTAGTTGCAGGTCGATGAGTTTCTGCTGCTGGAGCTGGCGCCGCATCTGCCGCTTCAGGCCGGCGAGCGTCTGCCCTTCCAGGGCCAGGGCCTCGGCGAACTGTTTCTCGTCCATGTTGTTGCGCTGGCGCAGCCACTCGATCTGTCGCTCGATCTCCTTGTCGCCGACCTCGATGTGGTGCTCGCGAACTTTCTGGTCGAGCAGTTTTTCTTCTATTAATTGCTCGAGAGCCTGGTGGCGGATCTTGTCCTTCTGTTCCACCTGCTTGTCGAGCGGCAACTCGGGGGAGATGCTGGCCAGGGCCGAGCGGGCCCGTTCGTCGACCTCGCTCAACAGTATCACCTCGTGGTTGACGACCGCGGCTATGCGATCGAGTACCTTGCCGGCCGACGACGGACCGGCCAACAGCAGCAGTCCCAGCCCAATGAACAATCTTTGCACCATGGCGGTTTGCTCCCACGGGAACGAGGAGCGGCTGGTGCCGCCCGCTTTCCCGTCAGTGGATCCTTTCCAGCAGTTCCAGGTTGCGTTCGATACTGGCTCCCTCGCGCAGCTTGCGCAAGAAGTAGGCCTCGGCCTCACGTACCTTACGGGCGAGAATCGTCTTCTCGATGCGTGGGGCGGCTTCCTCCGGGCTGAGTTCCCGGGCGGGGCGGCGCTCGAGGAGTTGGAAGATGTGGTAACCATAGGGAGAGGTGATTACCTGCGATATCTGCTTGGGTCGCCACAGCGAAAAGCAGGATTCTTCTATGGCCGGGGGCATGGTGCCCCGGGCGAAGAATCCCAGGTCACCTCCCCGGGAGGCCTCGGGTCCCAGGGAGTACTGGCGGGCCAGCTGCTCGAACGACTCGCCCCGTTTCAAGCGCTTGCGCAGTTGTTCGGCCTCTTCCTTGGTGCGGGTGACTATCTGGCGTACCCGTACCATCTCTGCCTGCTGGCGCACCTGGGGATGCTGCTGGTAGTACTTCGTGACCTCCTGGCTCGATACCGCTACCCGGTCCACCACCTCCTGCTTGAGCAGCTTGAAAATGAGCAGCGTGCGCCGGGTGTCGTGGCGGTACGACTCCAACGACTTGCCTCGCGCCAGCAGCTGGCGCTCCGCCTCGCCGGGCGGGTACTGTTCGAAGGGTAGTTGTACCGACTGCTCCAGCAGCTTGGGATCCAGAACCAGCCCCCGGCGCCGGGCTTCCTGCAATAGCAACTTCTCGTCGATGAGGTGTTCCAGCAGCTCCTGCTTGATCTTGCGGGCCTTGTCCTTGTTGCCGAAATATCCCCGGCCGGCGCCCTTGAGTTCGTCATAGGCGGACTGGAAACTATCGATGCTGATGGGTTCGTCGTTTACCACTGCCACCGCCTGGGGACGAGGACGCACGGCAACAGCCTGGTCGGAACAGCTTCCAGCCAGCGGTCCCAGCCCGGCGACCGCGACCAGGCACAGCCGCGCGGCCACCGAGGGGTGGATATTCCGGCAACTGCCGAACATCAGTGGTTGGCGGGCCGGGGCGCACCGGGTGGGGCCGGGGGCCGGCGAGCCTTGTTCTTGTCCAAGGCCTTGGGGATCTTTATGCGACGCAGGGGCTGGATACCGGGTCGGCCCGGAGGCAGGCCGGGGCGCCGGGGAACATTGCTCAGGTCCACCTTGGCCTTGGCCAGGGTGTCTTCGAAAACCTTTACACCGGCCTTGTTTTTGATCTGTTCCACGAAGGCGCGGTAGGCATCGGCTTTCTTGCGCGTGAGC
The DNA here is from genome assembly GCA_003647095.1 of Deltaproteobacteria bacterium. Lineage (GTDB taxonomy): Bacteria > Myxococcota > B64-G9 > B64-G9 > B64-G9 > B64-G9. Next base: position 6,291 of record QMME01000058.1, on the reverse strand, counting down.
AGGGTGGCGCGGATCTGCTCCTTGACCTTTTCCAGGGGCAGATCGACCGCCGGCTGGCGTCCCGATTGCCTGAGCAGGTAAAAGCCCTTTTCTCCCTCCACGATGGGACTGATATCGTTGACCTTCTTGAGGGCGAAGGCGGCCTTGGCAAAGGCCGGGCCGTAGGTCTGTTCCATCTCCTGCCTGGTCTTGAAGCCGGTGTCGCCGCCGGTGTTCTTCAGCTTCTCGTCCTCGGTCGTCCGGCGGGCCAGCTCGATGAACAGGCGCCGGTCATTGGGCTTGGCCTGGAGCTTGGCCAGGGCCTGCTGGGCGCGGGCGCGGGCGGCGGTCCGGGCTTTCTTGTCGGCAGCCGGCGCGGCGAAGAAAATGTGATGTACGCGTACCTTCTCCGGGGCATGGTAGCGAGACTCGTTCTGCCGGTAATACTGTTCGATCTCCTCGTCGGTGATCTTGATCGCCTTGACCTGTTGCTGGTTGAAGACCTTGTTGACCAGGTGGCGGGCGAGGATCTTCTTGAGACCGAGTTGCACCTGGGGATCCTGGTCCAGCTTCAGTCGCTTGGCCTCTTGTACCATGGCTTCCCGTTCCACCAGCGATTGCAGCAGCCGCTTCTTCTGGTCCAGGGAACTGTAGCGGCTGCGTACCAGTGGGTTCTGGCTGTTGAGGTATTCTTCGAACTGCTCGAGGGTGATCACCTCGCTGCCGATACGGGCCACCACCGTCCCCGAATCGGCCTTGGCGGCCTGCTGTTGACCCGGTCCCTGCTTCTGGCAGGCGACCAGCGCCAGTGCGATCACAACCGCTGTCACGATGATGACAGGTCTTCTCGTCTTCATGGTAATACCCTCCTTGTGGTACTCCATAACCAACGGGGCCAGCTGCAAATTCCTTCCCACCGCTGCACCGTCGATCCGGCCGACCCTTGTAACACAGCCACCGCCGTACTGCAACGACCGGTTCAGGATCTTCCCCGCAGCCAGGCCAGTAGTGCCCCGGCCAGGGCCGCCAGGGCACCGGAACGCAGGGCCCCGGCCAGGGCCCGAAATTCCACCGGCTGCCAGGCATGACCGGTGCGTCCGCCCAGGGCGGCGAAGACGGCGCTGGCCAGGGCCACACCCAGGAACATGCCCAGGATGCGTGATTCGGCCATCATGGCCCCGGCCTGGCCCTGCTGGTGGCGCGGAGCCGATCCCATCAGGGCACTGGTGTTGGGAGAGACGAACAGTCCCACCCCCAGGCCCACGGCGGCCAGGCCGGCGACGATGGATGGCAGGCCGGTGCCGGCACCCAGCCCGGCCAGCCACCACAGACCGGCCGCCACCAGTGCCAGTCCTCCCGCGGCCAGACCGCGGGAGCCGATACGGTCGGACAGCCAACCGGCGGGCGAGGCCACCAGCGCCATCAAGGCCGGCTGTACCGTGAGGACGAGTCCCACCCGCTGCGTTGGCATTCCCAGCCCTTCTTCCAGGTAGAAGGGCAGCATGATCAGTGCCACGAACAGGGCCACGTAGTTACATAGCGCCGCCAGCACCGAGCTGAAAAAGACCCGCGAGTGAAACAGCCCCAGGTCCAGTACAGGCGAATCGAGCCGGCCCTGGCGGCGGCTGAAGGCGATCAGCAGTACCATTCCGGTAAAGACGGGTACCAGCACCCGGGGTGACAGGACGCCGTCTCTGCTCCAGGAAAGGCCGAGCAGCAGCAGCGGCATGCCCAGCAACAGCTGGCCCGTGGCCAGCAGGTCGGGCGGCGTGCCCAGTCGGTTGCCGCCGCGCGGCAGGAGGAAAAGCCCCAGCACCAGTATCAGCAGGCTGGCCGGCACATAGACCAGAAAGGTCCAGCGCCAGCCCAGACCGGCCACGATGACACCGCCCAGCGCCGGTCCCAGGGCCAGTCCCAGGTAGGTGGCGGTAGCCTGCAAGCCCAGGGCCCGGCCGCGCTGCTGGGGCGGGAAGCTGAGCGTAAGCAGGGCGGGGCTGGTGGCCAGGATCAGGGCGCCGCCTATACCCTGCAGTGCCCGGGCCACCACCAACCAGGCGAAAGAAGGTGCCAGCCCGCACAGCAGGGAGGCGGTGGCGAACAACACAAATCCCCACAGGTACACCAGTCGGTGGCCGAGGCCGTCTGCCAGCCGCCCGGCCGGCAGCAGCAGCGCTCCCATGACCAGCAGCAGTACCTGTACCACCCAGCGTGAGGCCTGCAGCGATATGCCCAGGTCACGGCCCAGGGACGGCAGGGCCAGGTTGACCATGGATCCGGTCATGGCACTGAGCAGCGTGCCGACCGATACCACCAGCAGCACCTGGTAGGGCTTGCCGCGGACGGCGTCCATGCGGCACTTTTTGCATGTCGTCAGGGTGGAGGCAAGCGAAAGGTGATAGCGTGCCGGGAAGGTTCAAGGCAACCGGCGCAGGGCGAGGTCGCCGCTGACGGTACCTACCTTGATGGACACCGTACCGTCACCGACGCGTAGGTGCACCCGGCGGCGCCCGTCTTCCCGCTCTCCGGCAAAATCGCTGGAAAGGGATCCGGAGATGCTGCCGAAGTTCACCTCGAAGCCGCAGCCGGCGGGCAGGCGCAGCTCGATGTCGCCGCTGACAGAGGAGGCCACCAGGGAGGCAGTGCCGTCCGGTCTGCCGCTGAGCACGGTATCGCCGCTCACCGCCCGGGTACGTACCCGCTCCAGGCCGGTGGCGTCGACGTCGATGCCACCGCTCACCGTCTGCACTTCGAGCAGCGGACTGTGCAGCTTGCGGGCCCGAACCGTGCCGCTTACCAGCGATACCGTCACGTCGCCGGAAATGCCATCGAGAACGATGTCGCCCGAGACCCCGCGTACGCTCACCGGCCCGCCGCAGTTTGTGACGCTAACATCACCGGAGGCGGTGCCGGCGCGGAGCCTGGCCTGCAGGCCGCTTACGGTGATATCACCGCTGGCGGTCTTGACCTCTACCGGCAGCCCGGCTGGCATCTTGATTGTGAGCAGGTCACCGAGATCGAGTCGCTTCTGCATGATGCCGAGCTTGTCGGCCACCTGCAACTTGCCCCCGGCGATGCGCACCGCCTGTTCCAGCTGGGGACCGGCCGTGAGGGTAATGGAATCCACGGTGCCGGCCTCGAGGCGCACGTTGACCTTGCCTACCTTGATCTCCACGGCGTTGATACCCTTTGTCGGCACCGACTTGGTAGCGGCCCCGGCCGGCGTCACCACTGCCAGTAGTGCCATTATGGTTCCCATTGCCAGTAACCTGGTTTTCGTTCCCTTCATGGTTGCCTCCTGCTGGCGGAGGGCCGTAGCAGCCACCCCGTCATTCGTCGCCCGCCAGCACCAGCTCGCTGAGCAGGTCAACCTTGCGCTGGTAAAGCGCCAACAATTGTTGGCGTGACTCGATGTCCCGGGGTCGGTCACGCAGCTGCCGGCGCAGCTTCTTCACCGCGCCGTCGATGACCGCCAGGCTTTGTTCTACCTCCCGGCGCAGGCCGGGATCGTGGAATTTCGTATTGCCGCGCCAGGCTGCGGCCAGGGTGTCGATGGCCCGGACGTACTCGATCTCGGCCTGCTGCACCGCCTGCAGCGCCGCCCGGGGAGATGCCTCCTGGCCGTTGCCTCCAGGTGCCGGGGGGTGCCCCAACCAGGAAAATCCCAGCCAGGCCAGCGCGGCGGCCAGGGCCGCGGCCGCCGGTAACATCCACCAGGTGACCCGCCGGGACTGCCGTACCGGAGCGGCTGGGCGTATCGCCTGCCAGATGCGCTCCGGAGCCTGCACTCCCCCGAGTCGCTGGATCCCCTGGCGCAGGTCGGCAAGTTGCTCGTACCGCTGCCGGCAGCTGACACAGTCGGCCAGGTGGGTGTCGATTGCCTGTTGCCGACGCTTTGTCAGCTCGCCGTCGAGACGGGCGCTGAGAGTTTCGTCGGGGGGGTGTTGGTCGTTTCGTGCCTTCATGATTTCCATCCTCACTGGCTCATGATCTCGCGCATGCGGGCCCGGGCCTTGTGCAGCTGGCTTTTAGATGTTCCCCGGCGAATGCCCAGGGTGCGGGCGATTTCCCGGTGATCGAGCCCCAGCATGTCGTGCAGCAACAGCACTTCCCGGTAGCCGACCGGCAACTGCTCCAGTGCCGCCTGGAGCCGGGGCGCCGCCAGGGGGTCCTGCCCGTGATCCCGGGACGGCAGGAGTTGTTCGTCCAGATCGGTTTCCCGCTGGCGTTGTTTCTGCCGGCGGGCCAGCAGGTCGTGGCAGCGATTGACCACGATGCGGAAGAACCAGGTGGAGAAACGGGCCTCGGCCCGGAATCCTCCCAGGGCCCGGAAGGCGCGCAGGAAGGCGTCCTGGACGGCCTCCTCGGCATCCGCTTCCGACCTGGTGAGCCGCAGGGCCAGCGCGTAGGCCCGATGACAGTGAGTGTCGTAGAGGGAACGCAGGGCCTGCTCGTCGCCGCTGGCCGCGGCCCTGATGAGTCGCTTTTCGTCATTTCTGTCTGCCACCGTCATCAAGGTCCTTGCCAACATGCCGGGGATGAGACCGCCGGGATGTCCAAGGGGTTGCCTGCCGAGCCATGATAGGCACGAATTTTTCCCCGCTGCCAGCCCGCGGCCAAGCCTTCGGCTGGGCCTGTCCCCAGACTATGTCTTTATGTTTCAGGGTGTTGTAAGCGGCGGCGGGTACTTCCCAGCAGCCAGATGGCCAGCAGGAGCAACAGCATGCCCCCGGGCGTGCGGCTGGCAGCGGTCCCGCAGGAGCAACCTGAGCTTTCCGGGGAGCCGGAGTCCGCTCTCTCACTATCGGCTGCGGAATCGCTCGTGCCGGCGTCGGGTCCAGTATCCGCCACCTGTTCTGCGTCGCTATTGGCATCGGCTCCGGCATCGGTCGCCTGCCCGCCGTCGTCGCCGCCGTCGGGTGGCGTGTCTTCCACCCATTCGTAGGCACCGATGTCGACCGCACCGCCCTGGGGACGCACTACGCCGTCGTGGTCGATGTCTGGGGCCAGCTCGGCCGCGCCAGTATTGATGGCCGGGCTGTCGGCGGCCAGGTGAAGGTCGTGCCCGGCGTAGTCGACGAAGTAGCGCCCGGCCCAGGCGAAGTCGATGACCAGGTTGTGATCGGCCGTTCCGGTATCGTCGAGCTGCAGGCTCATGACCAGGTTATTGCGCACCACCCACCCGGAAGAAGGGGTGCCGTCCTTGTGAGGACCGACGCGGATCCAGGCCGGCCCGGGCTCGACCTGGTTGATGTCGACGACGGTATTGTTGACCATTCGCAGGTTGCGGGCCCCCAGGAAGGTGATTCCGTGCCAGTGGTCGGTGATGATGACGTTGTTCTCCACCACCCAGTCGGTGTAGAAGCCGTCGAAGCAGCCGATGCCCTGCAGGGTGCCGCGGTGGGGCTGGGAGGGATCGGTGTAGTTGATGATGGTATTGCCGCGCAGGACGACACCCACCACCTCGCCGCTGCCCACCCCGTTGGCTCCCGTCGACCAGGACTGGAAGCCGTCGTCGTGGTTTTGATTGACGTCGTAGCAGTTTTTCACCAGGTTGTTTTCGAAGACGTCGTGGTCGCCCAGACCGCGCAAGCCGTCGCCGGCGAAGTTCTCGATGGTGTTGCCGCTCACCAGCGCCCGCGGGCCGGAGACGGAGATGCCGAAATCGACGTTGAGCAGGTGGTTGCCGCGCACCACGCAGTCGGGCCCCTGCACCTGGATGCCCGAACAGGCCAGGTCGTTCCAGTCGGCGGCGCTCCAGCTCGAGCTGTCTTCGACCGAAAAGATGCGGCAGTCCTCGACGGTGACAGACTGGCAAGGTCCGCGGAAGTCGTGGTCCTCGATCATCACCAGGGTGCCGACCCTCTGGTAGGGATCGGCATGGCTGGGGCTTATGGACAGGCCGCGGAAGATCCAGTTGCCGGCGCCCAGGCAGCGCAGGCTCTTGATGCGGGGGCCGTGGCCCGGCTCGGCCTCCACGGTGAGCGGCTGGGTGAGATAGGCGTCCATGACGGTGATCTCACCGTGGTAGCCGTCGAGCAGGCGCAAGGTGTCTCCGGCCTTGACCGGGGCTCCGGGGTTGGTCGGCTCCATGGTGCAGCCGGGCTGGTAGGGCAGTTGCTGGCACTGGCGTCCCTCTACCAGGCCGGCTTCGATCACCTGCTGCAAGGTCTGCCAGGGGCGGTCGTGGCTGCCGTCCCCGGCGGGAGAGCCGTTGACCGGATCTACGTAAAACACCGTGGCCCCGGCGTTCATGCCGGCACACACTCCCGGTACCAGCAGCAACAGCACCAGCCACCGGCACGAGGGACGTTT